>CBDVEP010000023.1:0-25967 GCA_965373035.1 uncultured bacterium | reverse complement strand
TTATGATGGACATTTAAGACTCCGAGCCAGATACAGAGTAGAAAATCGAGATTATACAGAGCCTGCATCTACAAGAAAGAATTCTACAAAACAGGCTATTGCTGTTACAGCAAAGATTGATTTTAATTAAAAAAAGCATAAGATTGTCTTGCTCCACTTCGTTCCGCTTGCAATGACATTTAGTAAACTGTTGATAAATCCTTTTATGTCTTCTTTTAATTGTTAATAAGTTCGTTTTTTACTTTGATTGAAATAGTTCGAAATTTGTCCAGTAAGGGGAGCAGAGACGAACACCATGCTAACAAGCCCTTTTTGGTTAACACCTGAAAGGGCTATTTTTATGTCTGTCTCTTCCAGTCTAATAAATGCAATAATATCCCTTAATTTCCCCTTTATATCATCACATTTCAATACATCTTTTATCCTCTGGCTGTATTCATTAAACAAATTTTTATCATCAGCTATTAATTTATTTAATTCCTCAATCTCATATTCAATATAAATTTTTTTCCCCTCAATATCCTTTTTCCCTTCTTCTAATCTGACAATACTCTTTTCAATAGAATTCTTTATAATATCAGATTGAGTATTTACCAATTCAGCCACTCTTATCTCAATCTCTTTTTCTAATTTTATCTTTTCAGAATTCAGCTCCTTAATAGATTTATTTAAAAAATTAATTCTTTTATTAATTCTTATTTTACCCTGTTCCTGTAATTGTCTGAATTTATCCCCATTAATAGAAATATCTTTTAACCAATCCATAACTAATTTATGAATGGCTTTAGCTTCTATTCGATTTATCCCCTTATCTTTACATGTGTTTTTATGAGAATAATAATAATGCTTTTTATTAATACTGGAATAAGCACTCTTTCCCTGTAACTTCTCCCCACATTTGCCACACCTGATTAAACCTGATAAAAGATAATTAAAATTATTGGATTTTTTAGAATGATATTTATCTTTGTTTATCTGTAATAAATTCCCTGCCTGCTTAAAAATTTTTTCATCAATAATCTTTTTCCATACAGCTTTTACTTCTTCATATTTATTTTTATCCCTTTTGTAAATTTCTTTAATACCAATACATGCCTTATTAGTAAGAATAGAATAAATTTTACTTGTTGTAATTTTTTTTAAATTAGAATTTAGACCTTCATATTTTGATTTAATAATTATCATTGTCTTTTTAATAGACTTTTCTTTTATATATGTTTTAAAAATTTCCTTCACAATTTCAGCTTCTTTATTATCAACAATCAAATATCCTTTTTTATTCTTATCTCTTTTATATCCCAATGGAACAAATCCGCCATTTGCCAACCCCCTTTTACTCCTCTCATAAGCATTAATACTTGTCCTTTGGGAAGTCATCTCCCTTTCAAACTCTCCAAACACCATTAATATTTTTGTGATTAAATTTTTATAAGGTGAAGTAGTATCAATATCTGTTTCAATTAATTCTCCCCAATCTTTATTCTGTAAATTCCTTTTTTCTAATTCAGCAAGAAGTATTTGCTCTTGATTTTTAAGGGAGCCTTCTTCAACTTTTGCCTGTCTTTCAGTAGAAACTCTAATGTAAAAAGCAACCTTTCTTTCTGAATCATTCATAAATACAATAACAATCCTTGCCTTTTTTATTTTGATCTTTTTTAAAAAATTTATAGATTTATTTTGTATATAAATATATAGAACTATGAAAAATATTAACTCTATCAAAAATTGGCCCGAAAATGAAAGACCCAGAGAAATCCTTTTGAATGAAGGCCCTGGTAATGTGTCTGATGCCGGATTAATTGCTATCTTACTTAGAACCGGAATAAAAGGAAAAGATGCTGTCTCTTTTGCCAGAGATTTAATTAAACAGTTTGATGGAATAAGGGGATTATTAAATGCAAAGAAATCAGATTTATTGAATATAAAGGGATTAGGAATGGCAAAAATATTTCAATTATTAGCATCGATAGAACTAACAAAACGCCAGTTAAAAGAAGAGATAGTTGGAAAAAGTTACATAAAAAACGAAAGGGAGCTCATTGATTATCTTTCCATATCGATGAGAGATTTAGCTGAAGAGTTTTTTAAAGTGATATATTTAAATAAAGCAAATATAATAATCGCAATAGAAGATTTACAAAAAGGTACTGTTGACCAGGCTTCTATATATCCCAGAGATATTATAAAAAAAGCACTAAATCTGAATTCCAGTGGAGTCATTTTTATTCATAATCATCCCTCTGGTCAGTTAGAACCCAGTCAATTTGACATTGAGATTACAAAGACATTAATTTCCGCTTGCCTTGCTGTTGATATTACTCCATTAGATCACATAATTATTTCTCCCTTTGGATATCTCAGTTTAAAAAGTAAAGGTTTAATAAAATATTAATTAATTTATTTAATTTCATAGTTTAACTTTAATAAATTAATAGTTAAACTATAATAATAAGCAAAAAATTGCTTGACTCTTCTTTTATAGAGGTTATCTTTACTTCAGAAGTAAAGATAACCTCTATAAAAGAAGAGTCAATATGGAAAAAATTAATTTAGAAAAACTAAAAGCTTATTTATGGAAATCGGCTGACATACTTAGAGGACACATTGATGCGGCTGATTATAAAAATTATATTTTTGGTTTTTTATTTTTAAAAAGATTATCTGATGTCTTTGATGAAGAAGTTGAAAGAATTATCAAGGAAACCGGTGATAAAAAAATCGCTTATCAGGATCATGACTATCATGATTTCTTTGTTCCCCAAAAAGCAAAATGGGACTATTTGAAGTCATTAACTCAAAATATTGGGGAAGCCATTAATAAAGCTAACGATTTATTAGAAGAAGAAAATCCTGAAAGTCTTGAAGGGGTGCTTACTACTGTAGATTTTAATGATAAAGATAAACTTCCGGATCATATTTTATCACAGCTCATAAATCATTTTTCACAACTCAACCTATCCAATAAAAATTTAGAAAAACCTGATATACTTGGAGATGCTTATGAATATTTAATTTCTCAATTTGCATCCAGTGCAGGGAAAAAAGGAGGAGAGTTCTATACTCCAAAAGAAGTCGTGGAATTGTTAGTGGATATTCTTGATCCACAGGAAAAAATGCGAATATATGATCCTTCCTGCGGGTCAGGGGGAATGCTTATTCAATCAGCTTATCATTTAAAAGATAAAGGACAAAATCAAAAAAATATTTCTTTATATGGACAGGAAATAAATATAGGGACATGGGCTATCTGTAAAATGAATTTTCTCCTGCATGGAATTAAAGGATCCCAGATATTCAGGGGAGATACTTTAAGGGATCCAAAATCATTACAGAAAGGAAGATTAATGCAGTTTGATGTTGTTATTGCCAATCCGCCTTTTTCATTAAAAAATTGGGGATATGAAAGCGCACAGAGTGATCCGTATAAAAGATTCAGATTCGGTATTCCCCCTAAAGGATACGGGGATTTTGCTTTTGTTCAGCACATGATCGCTTCAGTAAATGTTAAAGGCATGGCGGGTGTAGTTTTGCCGCATGGAATTTTATTCCGTGGCGGCGCGGAAGGTAAAGTCAGAACAGGCATCATTGAAGAAGATCTTCTGGAAGCAGTTATTGGGTTACCTTCAAAGTTATTTTACGGCGCAGGAATCCCTGCCTGCCTGTTTATTTTAAATAAGGATAAACCAAAAGACAGGAAAGGAAAAATATTTTTCCTTTATGGGGCAAATGATTTTCAAGAAGGCAAAAAACAAAATAAATTACGGAAGGAAGATATTGATAAAATTGTATCAGCCTATCAGGAATATAAAACAATAAACAAATACTGCCGACCTGTTTCGTTGAATGAAATCAAGGATAATGAATACAATCTAAACATCACAAGATATATCGATATTTCAGAAGAGGAAGACAAAATAGATATTCAGAAAACAATTAACGAATTAAAGGATTTAAAAAAGGATTATCAGAACACTGAAAACAAAGTATTTAACTATTTAAAAGAATTAAACTATAAGGTCTAATCATGTTTAAAGGAAAAAAAGAAATAGAAAAGATTTTATCTGCTCTTTCTGAGCATTTATCAGAGCAAGGTTCTCTCCTTATAGAACTCCTGGTCTGCGGGGGGACTGCACTCATGATGTGTCTGACACTTATAAGAATATACTTCAAGATCTATTAATAAAAATGGGTTATAAAGATGTTGCAGAAAAACTTTAAACAATTCTATCTGGATAATATTTTAGATTTTCTCTGGAAACAATGGTCTGCTCTCGGAATTGCCGGCAGTGCCCAGTCCGAAGATCAATGGGTTATTGATCTTGAAGCTCTGCTTATATTCTCATTAAAAATGACTCGATATGAGCCCCGGCTCTTTGATGAGATTATTGATTGGCTGGTTATTAATGGTAAATGGATTGATGTACAGAGATTAAAAAGTATTTTAAATAATAAAGATGATGAAATAAAACGATTAATAAGTGCTGTCGCCTTTTTTATATCGAGTTCATCCAATACTTATCAAAGAAAATGGAAGTCATTAATAGTCTTTAAAAAAGATATTTTAAATAATCAGTACGAAAGTCTCTTTAAAACAAAAGACGATAAACCTTATCCTGAATCTAACATAAAATCAAAACCTTTCTATAAATATGGTTTCCTGAGAAATGATTTTAATGTTACAAAAAAATCAAAACCAGTAGCGATAAATGTAAAAACAAATATCCTGTTTTTATTGAGATCATTTTTTGGTCCAGGCACCCGTTCAGAATGTATCCTTTTTCTTTTAACTCATGAAGCAGGACACCCTTCTGAAATAGCCGATGAAATTGGATATTCAACTAAAGGTACGCAAGATGCTTTGATCGAATTAGCTGAATCAGGATTAGTGTTGACAAGAATAAAAGGAAAACGAAGAAAGGAATACTGGCTTTCCCAAAAAAGATGGTGGGAATTTTTTACTGGAATGAATTATGAAGAAATAAAAACTTCGACATGGCTTAACTGGATCGCTCTTTTTAATGCTTTAAAAAATGTCTGGAATATTTTAAATGAGATAGAAAAAACAAAATCAGTATATATGCGCAGTTCAAAACTCCGCCATGCCATGGAAACAATAAGTCAGGAATTTCAAAAAAGTAAAATCATATTACCGAATATTCCTGCAGAAAACACAAAACCGGAAATATATGAAAAGGAATTCCAAAATTTTATAATTCGGGTATTAGGAGCAGAAGATGGATCAAATAGATAACTTAAAGACTGGTCAAAAATTCAAAAAGACTGAAGCTGGAGAGATACCAGTGGACTGGGAAGTAGTTAAAATAGAAGAAATTTTATCGCTTAATTATGGTGATGGATTACCTGAAAGCAAAAGAGAAAACGGGAATTATCCGGTATATGGGTCAAATGGTATGTTAGGATTTCATAATAAGTATCTGGTTAAAGGACCAGGTATAATAATTGGTAGAAAAGGAACTATAGGTAATATAACTTGGACCAACGAAAATTTTTGGCCTATTGATACGACTTATTATGTAAATATAGATAAATCAAAAATACTGTTACATTGGTTATTCTATAAATTAATAGAAATGAAACTATACAGACTTAATACAGCTACAGGTATACCAGGATTAAATCGAAATGAGGTATTGAAACTAAAAATATCTATTCCACAAATATTAGAACAAAAAAAGATTGCAGAAATTTTAATTACAATTGATGATTCAATTGAAAAAAGTGATAAAATAATTGAAAAAATAAAAGAATTAAAAAAAGGCTTAATGCAGGAACTCCTCACCCAGGGAATCGGACATAAGAAATTTAAAAAGACTGAAGTTGGCGAGATACCTGTAAATTGGGACATTAATAAAATAGGAAAAAATACTATTATTCCTATTCCATCTTTTTCAGAACAAAAAGAGATTGCTGAAATATTAACTTCTGTTGATAATGAAATTGAAAAAGTTATACTTGAAAAAGAAAAATTAGAGCAAATTAAAAAAGGGCTAATGCAAGTTTTATTAACTGGCAAAGTAAGAGTTAAAATATAACAGGGATGTGCCCTCCCTCTCCCGCCCCTCATGTTGGGGGTTCTTGTTGCTCCTATTAATATGGCATTCATCTTTCTAATCTATATCTCTACATGTTCCAACTTCTTCTTATATTTTTAAAGATTAGTAAAGATATATAATTGATATAATTTTATTACAACATCATAATTTTATTTATCATTGATATTGTTTAAATATATTTTGTTGTAATCTATATATATCATATAATTTAATAAAAAAAGCTCTTGACATTAAATATTAACATATTATAATTTATCATTGTGCAGAAATTATTAAAAGAAATAGCTGAAATTAAACTTGGTTATCAATTCCGGGAAAGGATTGATTATAAGAAAAATGGAAAATACAACTTAATATTAATGAAAGACCTATCTAAAGATAATTCAATTGATTTTCAACAATTATCTAAATCTAGTATTAAAAAAGGGTTTAATAATTCATTCTTAATAAAAAAGGACGATATTCTTTTCTTATCAAAAGGTTCACAAAATAAAGCAATATATATTCCGTACGATTTGCAAAATACAATTGCCACATCTCACTTTTATATAGTTAGAATAAAAAATACAAATAAAATTGCACCTGCATACTTAAGCTGGTATTTAAATCAAAGACCTGTTCAGAAATACATATATAAAAATTTTTATGGAACCGCCATAAAACATATTAACAAACAAACCATCGAAAACCTTAAAATACTAATTCCAAATTTATCTATTCAAAAAAAAATAATGCAAATTGTGCAATTAGAAAAGAGAGAAAACGAATTAAACAATAAAATTCAGGATTTAAGGAATAGGTTTATTGAAAATAGTCTTTTAAAAATTTTGGAGTAGAGCCTTGGAGTAGAGCCTTTAGGCTCGTTATTAATACTAAATATTAAGCAGGAGAGACAAAATGACAGAAGTAAAAGAAATTAAACAAAATGAAATTAATAATATTGCATGGAAATCCTGTGATACTTTTCGGATAATAATGGATCCATCTCAATATAAAGATTATATTTTAGTATTCCTCTTCCTTAAATATTTAAGTGATCTATGGGAAGATAAGAAAGACGAATTTATGAAGAGATATAATAATGACAAAGAACGGGTAAAACGAAAGTTGAACAGGGAACGATTCATTCTTCCTGAACATTGCAGTTTTTATAATATTTACAAAAAAAGAAATGAAAACAATATCGGGGAAATAATTAATACAGTATTAGAGAAGATTGAAGAAGAAAATAAAGAAAAATTAAGAGGGGTCTTTAGAAAAGTAGATTTTAATTCAGAAGAAAAATTAGGTCAAACAAGAGAAAGAAATACCAGGCTTAAACATTTAATAGAAGATTTTGCTGATAAGAGAATGAACCTGCGCCCTTCCCGTATTGGAAATCTTGATATAATTGGAAATACTTATGAATATTTAATTAAAAATTTTGCTGGTGAATCCGGGAAAAAAGGAGGTCAGTTTTATACACCTCCGGAAGTTGCAATACTTCTTGCTAAACTCCTGGAACCAAAAAGTGGAAATAGAATTTGTGATCCAACATCGGGATCCGGATCATTGTTAATTAAGGTAGCACATGAAATAAAGGATCAAAATTTTTCACTTTATGGGCAAGAAAGCAATGGAGCAACATGGGCCCTTTGTAAAATGAATATGTTCTTGCATGGTATTGATAATGCCAGAGTAGAATGGGGAGATACACTAAGAAATCCTAAATTGATTCAAAAAGATAGTTTAATGAAATTTGATATTGTAGTTGCCAATCCTCCTTTTTCATTGGATAAATGGGGAGTTGAGAAAGCACAGAATGACAGGTTCAACAGATTCCATCGTGGATTACCACCTAAGAGCAAAGGTGACTATGCATTCATCTCACATATGGTAGAGACAATAATGGAAGGATCAGGACGTGTAGGTGTTGTAGTTCCCCTGGGAGTACTTTTCAGAGGAGGGGCAGAAGGGAAAATCCGTCAAAATTTAATTGAAGAAAATCTACTTCATGCTGTCATCGGTTTGGCAAGTAATCTTTTTTATGGTGTAGGAATCCCAGTTGCCCTGTTTATTTTAAAAAAAGGAAGAAAGAATAAAGATGTTCTTTTTATCGATGCCAGCAAACACTTTGAAAAAGGAACTCCCCAAAACAAATTAAGGGAGGAAGATATTAACAAAATTATAGATGTATATAAAAAATTTAAAAGCGTAAACAAATTTTCCTATGTTGCTTCATTCAAGGAAATAAAAGAAAACGAATATAATCTAAACATTCCCCGGTATGTGGATACTTTTGAAGAAGAGGAAGAGATTGATATTAAAGCAACACAGAAGGAAATTAATAAATTAGAAAGTGAATTAAAAGATGTAAGAAAGGAAATGGGAGAATATTTAAAGGAGTTAGGATTTTAATGGATATAAAAAAACTGGAACAGTTTGAAAAAGATAGTATTGAATATAAGGAAGCTAAAAATGAAATTCCCAGGAGTATATATAAAACAATTTCAGCCTTTGCAAATACAGGAGGAGGAATAATCTGGCTGGGGATTAAACAGGATGACCAAAAAGTAATTAAGCAGGGAGTAAATAATCCTCAAAAATTGGTTGATGACCTTGTTTCAACAATTGGGAATAAATTTAATTTTTATCCTGTAATCAATCCTGAAATAGTGAAAGATGAAGATAAATATTTTGTAAGAATAAAAGTAGCAAAAGCATCTAGATTTGAAAAACCAATTTATATAATTGATGCTGGTCCAATTAAAGGTGGGTATAAAAGAATTGGCTCATCTGATATAAATCTAACTGAAAATGAAGTTCAAAGATTTTATCAAAGTAACCTTCATTCTCCTGATGCTCAGCTATTATCTGAAACATCTTTAAGTGATATTGATATTCCTACATTAAATATATACCGCAATATTAGAAAACTGCAAAAAGAAGGTACAAAAGAATTAAAATTAACAGATGAAGAACTCTTCTATGCTTATAAACTCTTATCAAAAGACGGAAAACATCTGAATATCGCTGGTTTATTGCTTTTTGGTAAAGAAACTGAGATTAAAAGACAGCTTCCTCATTTCAGAGTGGATATTATCAGAATTAAGGGAACAGAATGGGGAAAAGACAGGGAACCCTTTTTATCAGTAGACTTACATGGAAACTTGATCTATTTAAGGGCTCAAATTACAGATTATATTAATAGATTTTTTCTTACACCATTTAAACTTGGAAAAGATATGAGGAGGATAGACGATGATCCTTTTAAAAAAGCATTAAGAGAAGCTGTTAGCAATTTACTTGTGCATCAAAATTATCTACATTTTTCACCAAGCCAGATTATAATATATAATAATCGGATAGAGTTCAGAAATCCTGGCTATTCTTTAAAAGATCCAAATTCATTTAATATACCCGGATCAGAATTAAGAAACACATTAATCGCTCCGGTATTCTATGATTTAGGCTGGGCCGATACCAAAGGGACAGGAATAAAAACGCAGATTCTTACACTTGTTAATGCGGGTTATCCAGAGGTAAAATGGATAAATGATGAGAGAAATGATAGATTTACTGTAATATTTCCTTATCCGTATGAGCAAGTCACCGAGCAAGTCACCGAGCAAGTCACCGAGCAAGTTGAAGAAATGGAAAGAACAGCAAAGCTGTTAAAGTTTTGCCAAGAGCCGCATACATTAAAAGAGATAATGGAATTTTTAAACTTAAAACATAGGGAACACTTTAGAAGTCAAATTCTTAACCCATTATTAAAACAAGGCTATTTAAAACGAACAATTCCTAACAAGCCAAAAAGTAGGTTTCAAAAGTATGTTATAAATAAGAAATAAATTAAAAAAAAGGAGATAATAACAAAATTATAGATATGTATAAAAAAGTCAAAACCGAGTTTTTGATTTACTGATATTGTTCGGTATATGGATACTTTTGAAGAAGAGGAAGAGATTGATATTAAAGCAACACAGAAAGAAATTAATAAATTAGAAAGTGAATTAAAAGAAGTAAGAAAGAAAATGGGAGAATATTTAAGAGAGATAGGATTTTAAGTAAGCTAAAAAACTAAATTCACTTTAAAGCAGTTATGATAAGTACAAATATTAGAATTTTTATATATATCATAGTAGGTAATTTAATATGAACAGATTAAAAAAATATTCATTTAAGCTATTAAAAGATGAAGCCTATGATAAAGATGCATTTGAAGATCAAACACACGAAAAAATTGCAGAATCAATTTTCAATTTAATTAAAAATGAAGATAAAGGGATTTCAATTGGTTTAGAGGGTCAGTGGGGATCCGGAAAAACTCTTATAATATCAATTTTGCATAAAAAATTACAAAAGGATAATAATTTAACTCCATTAATTTCCTTTGATGCATGGGCACATGAAGGTGATCATCTTCGTAGAATTTTTCTTGAGTCATTGATAAAAAAGTTACAAACAGATAAAGAAATTCCTAAATTGAAAGAATTAGGGGAGAAAATATCAAATCGAAAAAAAATAATAAATATTACAACCAAACAATCTACTACTTCTTTTGGTCTTTGGCTAACAATATCATTATTTCTTTTACCCATTGGGGTTAGCTTTCTATCTAAAGTTGAATTCTCAAAAATCTCTTTTAATGGCAGCCCTTATTGGTTATTTATAAGCGGGTTTATATTATCTGTGAATTGGCTTATTGTTTTAATCGGAAATTTTTTTTATTGGTTTGTAAAAGAAAAAGGGAAACTAAAAAATATATTTAAATTAAAAAATTGGGCATTTTTACAAAAAAATGCTACCCAGGATATCACACAGGAAGTATCAGAGGAAGAGGAAAGATCTTCCATTGAATTTGAACGATATTTTGAAGAAATAATTCAAATTACTTTTAATGATTTAAAAAAAGAAAAATTAGTTCTTGTAATTGATAATTTAGATAGAGTTGATGCTCGTGATTCATTAAAAATATGGTCCACACTCCAGACATTTTTACAACAAAGAAATCAACCTGGAAATAAAAAAAGTTGGTTTGATAAAATTTGGATTATTGTTCCTTATGACCCTAGTGGCTTAAAAGCCCTTTGGGAAAATAATTTACATAATAATGAACAACATAATAACCAACAAAAATCAAAATCTTTTTTTGACAAATGTTTTCAATTACGAATAGATGTTCCAAAACCGATTTTTTCTGGTTGGGAAAAATTCACAAATGATATGATGAAAGATTCTTTAATAAATTGGGAACAAGAAGATAAGGACGAACTTATACGTATTTTACGTATGACTCGAAAAAGTTTAGATGATATTCCTACTCCTAGAGAGATTAAAAATTATATCAACCAGGTAGGATTTTTAGTATCTCAATGGCAAAACATGTTCCCGATTAGTAGTATTGCATATTTTGTCTGCTGGCGAGAACTTGAACATACTGATGTAAATGATATCAGAAAAGAGTTAGTTAATAAGAATTTAATAAATATTAGTCATCTCTCTTTACTCCCGGATTCTTGTATCAAAGATTTAGCTGGACTTGTTTTTGGAGTATCCCCGGAAAAAGGAGAACAACTATTGTTAGGAGTAGCGATTTCAAAAAGTATATTAGAAGAAAATGAAAAAATTTTAATTGACCTTTCTGAAAAACATAATCGTGGATTTTGGTCTGTTTTCTATTATCATTTTGATCATTCCACAATGGAATTGGATTATGTACTTAAAGTAGCAAAAGTAATTTATAAAAGTATATGGGATAAACATCATAATAAATGTATTTATCTTATTAAAAAAATTATTAATGTTAATTTTCCTATAAAATCAGATAAAATAAAATGGCCTGAAAATGAAATTGAAAATTATTTTTGTTTAATGGAAATTTGTAGATCAAATAAAAATTTTATAAAAAAAACATATAATTATCTTTTAACATGTTTAAAAGCCACTTTAAAATCAGAGGAAAATATAAAATGGTCTGATGTTCTAATAAATCTTTCAAAGATAGTAAAAAAAGTTATTAACATCGATCAGAGTATTTCTAAAGAAATAATTGATGAGCTAAAATTGAAAAACCTTATTCCATGGTCAATGGCATCAAATTCTGAAAATTTAGATCTTTATAAATGGTTTTCACCACCAAAAACAATCACTGATGAAATCGCTAATGAAATAAAAACAGATCAACCATTAATAGAGGGATTATTAGGTACAATTGAATATACAATAAATACAGGCATTATAAATGGATGGGATACTGTACTGAATAAATCTCAGGAATACATTAATCAGAACAATGGAAATTATAGCAATCAATCTGATGATATTTTTAAAATAGTCAATATGTTAGCCTTTAAAATGAATAATTTACTTGAAAGTGTAAAAAAAATAATTCTATCAGGGCAATATAATAATCTTTTCTGGCACAGGAGAACTCAAAATATTATAGAAGTACCACTTCTTTCTGGCTTCATATTAAAAACCGAATTACATTCAATAACAATACCAGAAATGGGGAATTCTCAAAATGGATTTACTGAAATTAAAAATTTTTGGATAAATATAAATACAGATTATGCAAAAAAAATTATTGAGGAAATTAAAAAATATAAATTATGGACATTTTTATGGGAACTTGGGAAGGATAGTCAAAATCAATTAGTAGGAGAAATCATTACTTTAGCCTTTGATGATCCAGATGCAACTGATTTTTTTAATATAAAAGATGGGTTAAGTAAAATTAGCTATTATATAACATTGATTCCTGATGATGATAAAAGTGATGAAAAAGTGCATACTTTAGTAAAAAAATTAATTAATCATTCTCCTTTAGAACAAGAGATCATAGAAAAAGATGACTTGGATATTATAAAGTACAGTTATGAATTATATATAATAGCTGATACAACAAACAAGGAGCAAGTTATTGATAAATTATCTAAAGATTTAAATTCTGTAAGCAAAGAAACATGGGAAAAGGCTTTTATTGATGATTACTATTTGATTTTTCTTGCTTTAAAAGTAAAAGAAAAGAAAGCTGAATTTTATTTAAAGAATGATTATTTAGAAGCGATAATAGATTTTGCAAAGGATATAAATGTTGACTCAATCAAACTATCAGATTGGCAAAAGGAACATTGGACAAATTTTATTTCATTAATGAATAGTAGCTTTCAGAAACATTATAAATCTAAAATAACAGAATATCTTTGTAAACAGAAATTGGCTGTTTCACCTGAATTTTTCAACCTTAATGAAAAATATTTTTTAAACGCAGAAATTCTAGAAGAAACTAAAATCATGCAGGATTGTTTGGAAAAATTCATTAAAGATAAAGATTATGAAAGATTGAGTTGGCTAAACATAATATTATTTAAAGCTAAAAGAAAAAAATTTAAACCTGATAAGAACTTTTCTGATGTGATCTCAAAACCATTTAATGACCTTTATAGAGAACAAAAAGATGAACAGGAGAACAAAGCAATTATTAAACAATTAGCAGAAAAGTTTAATGTGAATCTTGTTCAGAAAGTAACTTTAACTGATGATAAAAAAGATGAATTAATTACTAAAAAGGACAAATCATGAGTAAAAAAAATATGATTTCTCATAGATTTAAAAATCCTAATATTGGATTGATATCTAAAGATTGGAGTTTATTTAAACTGGAAGATATTGGTGAATTCTACAAAGGAGCAGGAATTGTGAAATCTGATTTAAAAGAAAAGGGTATACCCTGTTTAAGATATGGAGAAATCTATACCAATCATAATTACTATATAAAAAAATTTTATTCATTCATCGATAAAACTACTGCACAAAAGAGTAAATTAATAAAAAAGGGAGATATTTTATTTGCTGGTTCTGGAGAAACACGAGAGGATATTGGCAAATGTGTTGCATATATTAATAATTTTAAAGCATATGCTGGTGGGGATGTAATAATTTTTCGTCCTGAAAAACAATATCCAAAGTACTTAGGATTTTTGTTAAACCATGAAATTGTTAATAGGCAAAAATATAAGCTTGGACAAGGATATTCTATAGTTCATATATATCCTTATAATTTGAAAAAAATTTTAGTCCCTATTCCTTCACTTTCTGAACAAAAAAAGATTGCAAAGATTTTGACCACATGGGATGAGGCAATTGATAAAACTGAAAAATTGATGGAATTGAAAAAGAAAGTAAAAAAAGGGTTTATGCAGCAGTTTTTAACTAAGAAACGAAAAAAATTAGGGGTTCATAACTGTAGAATTTTTAAGTTAGGAGAAATATCAAATATAAAAACAGGAGATAAAGATAATAAAGATAAAGTAAAAAATGGAAGTTACCCCTTTTTTGTTCGTTCAGATAATATTGAAAGAATAAATTCCTATTCTTATGATGGAGAAGCTATATTGATACCAGGAGATGGACGTATAGGAGAAATATTTCATTATATTAAGGGTAAATTTAATTATCATCAAAGAGTATATAGAATAAGCCATTTTGGTAAAATAGTAGTCGGAAAATATATTTACTATTATTTACAGCAAAATTTTTTAAAAGAAGCAATTAAGCATTCTGTAAAAGCAACAGTTGATTCTTTAAGATTACCGACTTTTACACAAATGAAAATTGAACTACCTACTAAAGAATATCAAATTTTAATAGCCAATATATTATCAGCAATAGATAAAGAAATAGAACTACTTAATAAAAAAATTGAAGTGTATAAACAACAAAAAAAGGGGCTTATGCAGAAACTATTGACAGGAAAGGTAAGAGTTAAGGTATAGGAAAAAATTAATGGAATATAAAAAAAAAGTTGACGATATAATTAATATATGCTATATTATAAGCAATATACCTGCCACGCCTCTCACTGAAGCGCACCTCTGGCAGGTTTTCTTTTTTTATAGGGAGGGGAATTTATGAAATATACAAAGCCTCCCATTACTTACCATGAACAAATAAAAATTCTTTTAAAACGTGGCCTTACCATTAAAGATAAACCAAAAATAATGGAAATATTAAATAGTATCAGCTATTATCGTTTAAGTGCATATTATTTACCATTTCAGAACAAACAGGACTGCTTTAATAAAGGAACTCAACTTGAAGATATTATCAACCTTTATGAATTTGATAGAAATTTAAGGCTCCTATTATTAGAAGCTATTGAAAATGTTGAAGTTTCACTTCGGACAATTATTACTTATAATTTAGCACATAAATATGGAGCTTTTGGTTATACCTATTTTAAAAATCTTTCACCCCGATTTAATCATAGTAATTGGATGAGAAAACTAAAGGAAAGTATAAATAGATCACATGAGATATTTATTAATCATTTCTTTAACAAATATAATAGTGAAAAACATTTACCTATCTGGATGGTTACAGAAATAATATCAATTGGTCAACTCTCTATTTTACTTAAAGGAATGCAAAAAAGTGATATACAAAATATTTCACATAAACAATACAACATTGATCAAAAATTGTTGGTTTCATGGATTCATACCCTTGTTTATGTAAGAAATTTATGTGCTCATCACAGTAGAATATGGAATAGAACTCTTTCTATTTTTCCTAAAATTCCAAGAGTATCAAAAGAATGGTTAGGGATTAATAATAAAAAAATATTTAGTGTTTTTCTAATTTTAAAAAATTTGATTACTAATCAGGATAAAAAGAAATGTATATTCTCTAATTTTAAAAAATTATTAAAAGCAAATATTAATTTAACAGCTATGGGATTTCCTATAGACTGGAAAGAAAGATTAAAATAAAGGAATTTTTTTATGGAAGTACCATCATTTAAAGAAGATCATATTTCTCAGATTCCAGCTTTACAGTTATTAATTAAAATGGGATATCAATATATTTCTCCTGAAGACTGTTTAAAAGAGAGGCAGGGTAAAACCAGCAATGTGTTGCTTGAAAATATTTTAGAAGCTCAACTTCAGAATATAAATCAATTCACTTTCCGTGGGATTACAAGAAAATTTTCTAATAAAAATATTACAGCAGCCATTGATGCATTAAAAAATATTCCTTTTGATGGATTAATACGGACCAATGAACAGATCTATGATCTTCTCTCACTTGGAAAAAGTTTTGAAGAGATTATTCAGGGAAATTTTAAAAGTTTTAATCTAAATTACATTAATTGGGAGAATCCCCATAATAATGTTTTTCATGTAACTGAGGAATTTGAAGTTGAAAAATTAAAATCCCATGAACATCGTCGTCCTGATATTGTTCTTTTTGTTAATGGTATCCCTTTTGCTGTTATTGAATGTAAACGTCCTGATATAAAAGATCCGATTAAAGAGGCTATCTCCCAACAAATAAGAAACCAGCAGGAAGAGGAAATCCCCCAGCTTTATACTTTTGTCCAGCTTTTAATGACAATTAGCAAGAATGAAGCTAAATATGCTACTGTTGGTTCTCCGGAAAGATTCTGGTTTATATGGAAGGAGAGGAATTATAATGAAGATAATCTAAATGCATTGGTTAATCGTCCATTAGCTGACGAAGAAAAGGAGAAACCTTATCAGTCTCGTTTTAAGTATGTACGTGAATATTTTAATAATATAGAAAAAAAAGGCAGAAAAATAACTGAACAGGATAAGGCTATTTATTTTTTATGCAGACCCGAAAGATTAATTGAGCTTAGCAAACAATTTATTGTATATGATGCGGGAGAAAAGAAAATTGCCAGGTACCAGCAGTATTACGCGGTTAAGAATACAGTATCACGTGTAAAAAATTATGATGAACCGGAAAAACGAAAGGGTGGAGTTATATGGCACACACAGGGATCCGGTAAATCACTTACTATGGTCATGTTAGCAAAAGCTCTGGCAATTGATCCTGAAATAGAAAACCCCCGTATAGTTATAGTAACTGACAGAATTAACCTTGATGACCAGATTTGTGATACTTTTATGCATTGTGGAATGGAGCCTTATCAGGCAAGATCAGGTTTAGATCTGTTAGAAAAATTGCAATATAATAAAAAGCAGATTATCACAACTGTATTAATGAAATTTGAGGCAGGATTAAATGCCCGGAAAATAAAAATCACTGATAGTAATATATTTGTTCTGGTAGATGAGAGTCATAGAAGCCAGTATGGTATTGCTAATGCAAAAATGAATAAAATAATACCTAATGCCTGTTATATCGGATTTACCGGTACCCCTCTTATGAAGTCAGAAAAAAATACAGCTTTTAAATTTGGAGGATTTATAGATAGATATACAATTGATCAGGCTGTTAAGGATAAAGCAGTTGTCTCCTTATTATATGAAGGTCGTCAGGTCATACAGGATGTAAATAAAAAATCTATTGATAACTGGTTTGAAAAAATCTGTAAACCATTAACAGATTCACAGCGGGCTGATTTAAAAAGAAAGTTTTCTCGGATTGATCAATTAAACCAAGCAGATCAGACTATTTTCGCAATTGCTTTTGATATAAGTGAACATTATAAAAACAATTGGCAGGGTACTGGATTTAAAGCACAACTGGCTACTCCCTCAAAGCTCGTTGCTATTAAATATAAGCAATTTCTGGATGAAATAGGTACAGTCAGTTCAGAAGTAGTGATTTCATCTCCTGATGAACGGGAAGGTCATGAAGATATCTATGAAGATAATGAACAGGATATCAATAAATTCTGGAAGACTATGATGAAAAAATTCGGGAGTGAATTAGAATATAACAGACAAATTAAGGCAGCATTTAATCGTGATGGGGACCCTGAAATATTAATTGTAGTTGAAAAATTATTAACTGGTTTTGATTCGCCTCGAAATACAATTCTTTATATTGCTAAAAATTTAAAAGAACATAATCTGCTTCAAGCAATTGCCCGTGTTAATAGGGTATTTGAAGGCAAGGATTATGGTTATATAGTTGATTATTATGGAGTTTTAGGTGAATTGGATCGTGCATTAGCTGAATATAGTGCTTTGGAAAAATTTGACCAGGATGATATTGAGGGAACTTTGATAAATATTAAGGAAGAAGTTAAAACACTTCCTCAGAAATATTCAGAATTATGGGATATTTTTAAAGAAATCAAGAATAAACAGGATGAAGAAGAGTATGAATTGTTTTTATTTAATGAAGAAATCAGACATAAGTTTTATAATAAATTAAATGTTTTTTCAAAAACACTTGGAATTGCTCTGTCAGTTGTAAATTTCTATGAAGAAACCAGTGATGAAATGATAAAAAAATATAAACAGGACCTTCAATTTTTCCAGCATTTAAGAGCTTCAGTACGGCAAAGATATGCTGAGGCAATTGATTACAAAGAATATGAACTAAAAATCAAAAAATTAGTAGATACCTATGTCACCTCAGATGAAGTTGTAAGAATTACAAAACTTGTCAATATAATGGATAAAGATAATTTTCAAAAGGAAGTAGAGAGAGTTGAGGGGAAGGCAGCCAGAGCTGATATGATCGCTCATAGAACAAAGAAAACAATTGAAGAAAAATTTGATGAAGATCCTGTTTTTTATGAAAAATTTTCTAAATTAATTGAACAGGCTATTCGTGATTATAGGCAAAAAAGAATTGATGAATTAGAATATTATAATTTAGTGTTTGATTTTATGGAATCAGTACGCTATAAAAAAGATAAATCAACACCATCTGTTTTAGATAACAGAGAAGCAGCAAGAGCATTTTATGGTGTAATCAATGAAGAATTAGAAAAAGGAGCTGAATTAAATGATAAAGAAAGAATTAATTTAGCAGCAAAAATAGGAATAGATATTGATGATATTATTTTAAAACATAAAATAGTTGATTGGCACTTAAATCCTGATATCCAAAATAAGATGAAAAATGAAATTGAAGATTATCTGATCGATAATATAGATATAAAATTTTCATACGATGAAATTGATTTAATAATGGAGCGAGTATTAAATATTGCCGTAAAACGGTATGCTGCATGAAAAAATATCAAATAAAATATGGTAAAAAAATTATTACTTATACCTTGCATAGGAATAACAGAAAGTCATTAAAAATAAATGTTCTGCCTGATTTATCTGTTGAAATAATAGCCCCTGAAAAAATCCCATTAAAAAAAATAAAAGAAAAAACAAAAAAAAGAGCAGCATGGATTATAAAGCAGATAAATTATTTCAGTGAATTTCCACCACCTATCCCTCCAAGAAAATATATAAGTGGAGAGACACATCGATACCTGGGACGTCAATATCGATTAAAGATTATAAAATCAACTAATAATGATGTTAAAATGGATGGGCCTTATATTAAAATTTTTATAAAATATAATCAAAAAACAGATTATAAAAAAAGTCTTTTAAATAAATGGTATAGAAATCATGCTTTAATAAAATTTGAAGAATTAATAAATAAAGCAATAAATAAATTAAGAAAATATAATATACAAGAACCTGTAATGACTATTAAAAATATGAGTAAAAGATGGGGCAGCTGTTCACCTGATAAAAATAAAATTATTCTCAATGATATTTTAGTAAAAGTACCTACTTATTGTATTGAATATGTAATATACCATGAATTATGTCATTTAAAATATCCCATACATGATAAAAGATATTATAATTTTTTATCATTAGTTATGCCTGACTGGAAAGAACGGAAGAAGAAGTTGGAACATGTAGAGATATAGATTAGAAAGAGGAAGGCCATATTAATAGGAGCAACAAGAACCCCCAACATAAGGGGCGGGAGAGGGAGGCAACATCCCTGTGGCTTCCAAATCTTTTCTGATACAGGAGGTATCAGAAAAGATTTGTGCGAAGCACAAATAGAGGACGAGCCTTGCGGAAAAAGGCGAGGATAGTTATTGCATTTATTAGACTGGAAGAGACAGATATAAAAATAGCCCTTTCAGGTGTTAACCAAAAAGGGCTTGTTAGCATGGTGTTCGTCGCTGCTCCCCGGGACGGATTCGAACCGCCGACCTAGTGGTTAACAGCCACCCGCTCTGCCGGTTGAGCTACCGGGGAAATTAGCTTTTTATACTATAAAAGTGATTGTATATATAATTAATTTATTTTAATTGTCAATAAAATTTTTATTGAAATTATGATTGGTTTGTTATATTCTCTTTTAAGCAATAAAGTAGGGGAGACTAAAGTCTCCCCTACAGTTGTGATTATATAAGAAGCGTACTGACATAGTTACTTAAAAATTTTTATTATTACTTGACAGGGAAATTAAAATGTTTATTATTTCACAAAAATATCAGAGGCAGGATATGGAGATTACAAATAACGAGCTTAAAAAAATTGGTAAAGAAATAAGGGTTCAGGTCATTAAAATGCTTACACAGGCAAAATCCGGTCATCCCGGGGGTTGTCTTTCTTCAGTTGAGATTATTTCAACATTGTTTTTTAAATTCATTAAAAGGACTAAAGAGAATGCTGTTAAATTAGACAGGGAGGTTTTTGTCCTGTCAAAAGGGCATGGTGTTCCTACTCTTTATGCTGTTTTAAGCCAGCTTGGTTTAATTGAAGAAGAAGAATTATATACTTTAAGAAATGTTGGAAGCAGACTGCAGGGTCATCCTGACAGGATACGCTTACCGTATGTAGAGGCTTCAACTGGTTCCTTAGGTCAGGGATTATCCACTGCACAGGGTATGGCTATTGCCCAGAAGTTAAATAAATTTCCATCTTATACTTACTGTCTTATTGGTGATGGAGAAATGCAGGAAGGTCAGATATGGGAGGCGCTTTTAAGTGTTTCCAAATTTAAGCTGGATAATTTAATTGTTTTTCTTGATTATAATAAAGCACAAATAGATGGATTGATTAAAGATGTTATGAATATTGAGCCGATAAAAGAAAAGCTTATTGCTTTTAACTGGCATGTTCAGGAAATTGATGGCCATAAAATAGAAGAGATAGAAAAAGCTGTTATTAATGCCAGGAAAAATAAAGATAAACCATCTTTTATTATTGCTCACACTATTAAAGGTAAATATGTGAAATTCATGGAGGAAAATATTGTAGCGTGGCATGGTGTTGCTCCTGATGAAGAAGAAAGTAAAAAAGCTATAGAGCAGGTTAATTCGCATCCTCATTAATTAATTTTAAAAAAAACCAATGACTAAATTTATTATATTTTTATTATTTTTTACTTTACTTTTTTTTATTAATTGTAAAAACAAGAAAAATAAGATTGATAAAATTGAATTAAAACAGATTTCAGAAACTGCTCATCATACATCAACTCAATATTCTAATACAAGATTAAATTCTAAAACTTTTTTTGATATTACTATTCAAATTAATAATATTTCAAAAAAATATAAAAAGATGAAAAGTGATGACCCTGATGAAATCCAATCCAATTTAAATAAAATGGAAGAAGAAATGCAAAATGTATATAAAAAATTTGATACATCTGTAGAAGAATTTAATAAATTCGGGGAAACACATTATAAAGAGTTAGAGTCTTTCTTAAAGGCTCATCCTGAAATTGATAATGAGTTAAGGAGTGTAAACTGACCTGATGAATGACCCCCAGACATTATCTAAAATAATAGAATATTCTGTTTTATTTATTTCACTTATTATTTCAGCTATCTGCCATGAACTGGGACATGGTTATACTGCTTATCTTTTAGGAGACAGTACTGCAAAAGATGCTGGTCGTTTAACATTTAATCCATTGAAACATATTGATGTATTTGGAACTATTATTTTTCCAATTGTGCTTGCAATGATTGGTTTTATACCTCTTATTATGTTTAAGCCTGTTCCCATTAATCCTGCTAATTTTAAAAATCCTGAAAAAGACAGTATTAAAGTTGCTCTTGCAGGTCCAGGTACAAATTTTTTACTTATTATTATTATGATTATTATTCTCCAGTTTTTTAATTTGTTTCCTGCAATTCAGCATACTATTTTTATGTTATTTTTTAAAAGAATTTTTGCTCAATATTTTATTTTGATTAATTTAATTCTTATGATATTTAATTTAATGCCTATTCCACCACTTGATGGATCATGGGTTTTAAGAGGGCTTCTTCCTGCTAAAGGAAAATTTTATTTTCAGAAATATTATACTTATTTTATTATTGCTTTTTTAATTCTTGTTATAACCGGAAAGTTTCATTATGTTTTTGGACCTATTCTGAATTTTTTCTGGAGAATAACTGTGTTTTTAATCGAGATGTGACAAAGTATGGGTTCGAGTTGTGAAACTCGAACCAGCCACAGTGAAGTATGGGTTCGAGTTGTGAAACTCAAACCAGCAATGGACGAACCAGCAGATAGGACAAGGCATGCCTTGTCTCTACAAACTTTTTTATTTTTCTTTTTTATGACCGTATTTCATTTGCAGACCATACAAATTAATAAAGCCTTCAGCATCCTTTTGATTATATATATCTTCCTGTTCAAATGTAGCAAGTTCAGGATTGTATAATGAATAAGGGGATTTTCTTCCTACAACCATGGCATTTCCTTTATATAGTTTTAATTTTACTGTTCCTGTTACATGTTTTTGTGTTTCATTTATAAAGGCATCCATGCTTTTTTTCAAGGGAGTAAACCATTTGCCATAATAAACCAGTTCTGCATATCGTACTGCGAGCATATCTTTATAATGCATTGTATCCCGATCAATGGTTAAGGATTCTAAATCCCTGTGAGCTGTTATTAAAATTGTGCCGCCTGGTGTTTCATAAACTCCTCTGTTTTTAATTCCTACAAGTCTGTTTTCAACCATGTCCATCCGTCCGATTCCATGCTTTCCGCCTATTTCATTTAATTTTTTTATTAATTCAACTTTTTTTAATTTTTTTCCATTTACAGCAACAGCATTTCCTTTTTCAAAATTTATTTCTACATATTCAGGCTTACCAGGAGCTTTTTCCGGGGATACGGTCATTTCAAACATATCATCAAGAGGTTCCTGCCATGGGTCCTCAAGTATTCCTGATTCAAAACTTATATGAAAAAGATTCATATCGCTGCTGTATGGTTTTTTCTTTGTTACTGGAATTGGTATATCATTTTCTTTGGCAAATTTTATAAGGTCTTCTCTGCCTTTAAATTCCCATTCCCGCCAGGGAGCTATGATTGTAAGTTCTGGGGCAAGTGCTTTAAAAGTCAGCTCAAATCTTACCTGGTCATTTCCCTTACCAGTTGCCCCATGTGATACAGCATCTGCTTTTTCTTTTTTAGCAATTTCGACCTGGCGTTTGGCAATAAGTGGTCTTGCTATTGCGGTTCCTAACAGATACCGGTTCTCATACATAGCATTAGCTTTAATAACAGGATAAATATAGTCTTTGACAAACTCTTCTTTTAAATCCTCTATATATACTTTTGATGCACCTGTTTTTAATGCTTTTTCCTTTATTTTTTCAAAGTCATCATCCTGACCAACATCAGCAACATAAGCAATAATTTCTGATTTGTATTTTACTTTAAGCCATTTTAAAATAATGGATGTATCAAGTCCGCCACTGTAAGCTAAAACTATTTTATTGATGCTGTTTTTCATGATATTTACTTAAATTTATCTGCTATGGTCTGGACAATATCGCCATATTTTACAATTAAGCCGGCAAAAATAACACTTACCATACTCATTAATTTAATTAAAATATTTAATGATGGTCCTGCTGTATCTTTAAAAGGATCTCCAACTGTATCACCTACAACAGCAGCTTTATGTGGAGCTTTTCCTTTTCCGCCAAGATTTCCTCTTTCAATGTATTTTTTTGCATTGTCCCAGGCACCACCTGCATTTGCCATCATAACTGCCAGTACAAAACCACAAGTTAGTGCTCCAACTAAAAGTCCTATAACTCCTGCAATACCTAAAATCATACCCACAGCAACAGGAACAAGTACTGCTAACAAAGAGGGCAAAATCATCTGGCTTTGTGCTGATTTGGTTACAATCCTGACACAGGCGGCATAATCTGCTTTTGCCTTACCCTGTAATAATCCTTTAATCTCCTTAAACTGTCGTCTTACTTCCATAACAACAGCCTGTGCTGCTTTTCCAACTGCTTCCATTGCAAAGGCACTAAAAGCAAAAGACATCATAGCACCTGTAAATATACCAACTAAAACTTTTGGGTTCATTATGTGTATATCATAACATTTTATAAAATCAAGTATGTTTAAATGTGAAATTTTATTAACTAAAAGGCTAGAAGTTTTTGCTGTGAATTCTACAGCACCAATGACAAGTTTATTAACCCCTGAATTAACTATCATCATTCCTATGCCTGCTTTTACTTCTTCTATATATGCTGCTATAAGAGCCATAGCTGTTAAAGCTGCACTTCCTATGGCAAATCCTTTTCCTGTAGCGGCTGTTGTGTTTCCCAGTGAGTCAAGGGCATCAGTTCTTTCCCTTACTTTTGGATTTTGTTTTGTCATTTCAGCATTTCCACCGGCATTATCAGCAATGGGGCCGTAAGCATCTGTTGATAATGTAATTCCAAGTGTGCTTAACATACCCACAGCAGCAATACCTATACCATACAGACCAAATGAAATATTTTTAAATCCGCCTGCAAAAGAAAAACTTGCAAGAATTCCCATTCCTATAGTCATAACCGGGATTATAGTTGATTTCATACCAACAGCCATACCCTGAATAATGACAGTGCCCGGGCCTGTTTTTGCTGCTTCAGCTATTCCTTTTGTTGGAGCAAATTCATCTGATGTATAGTATTCTGTGGATTTTCCTATGATAATCCCTGCAACAAGACCTGAAATAATGGAACCGATAATTCCTATATTTTCAGGAAGAATGATAAAAGTTAAGATAGAAGCAAGAACCAGTATAAGTACTGCGGAAAAGCTTATACCTCTGTTTAATGCTTTTAACAGCTCTTTTTGTGTTGCTTTTTCTTTTGATTTTACCATGAAGATTCCTATTATACTGGCAAGAACTCCAGCCCCGGCAATAACCATTGGCAGGAGAACTCCTCTAAGTCCAAACCCTGCAGCAACAGCTAGAGCTGCTGTAGCTAAAATACTGCCGCAGTATGATTCATATAAGTCTGCTCCCATACCAGCTACATCACCTACATTATCACCAACATTGTCAGCAATGGTTGCAGGGTTTCTTGGGTCATCTTCAGGGATACCTGCTTCAACTTTTCCAACAAGGTCAGCACCAACATCAGCACCCTTGGTAAAGATACCACCGCCAACTCTTGCAAAAAGAGCCTGAAGAGATGCGCCTACACCAAAACTCAGCATAGTTGTTGTAATAAAATGTAATTTCTGTGATTGCTCAACTACAATGCCAAATGTCTGGTGATCAATAAAATAATTTAACAGCATATACCAAAGTGAAATGTCAAGTAATCCAAGACCAACAACTGTCAGCCCCATAACAGCCCCGGCACGGAAAGAAATCTGCAGGGCACCATTTAAAGATTTTTTAGCTGCATTTGTTGTTCTGGCAGATGCATCCGTGGCTGTTCTCATTCCCAGGTAACCTGCAAGTCCTGAGAAAAAACCGCCTGTCAGGAAAGCAAATGGAACAAATGGATTTTGGACTTTCAATACGTATGCCATAAAGGAAAATATACCTGCTGCTATTATAAAAAATATTGCAACAACTTTATACTGCTGTTTTATATAAGCAATGGATCCCTCTCGAACATACTGTGCAACTGCTTTCATTTTTGCATCACCTTCAGATTCTTTTTTCATTTTTAAATAGAACCATAAAGCGAATATTAAAGCAATAATTGAGCCCACAGGTGCCAGATAAAAAATATAATTAACTACGCTCATTTAATCCTCCTTAATTTTAGCCTAAGAGTCTATAAGAGTAGTGGAGGGTTTAAAACCCACCACTACAAAGTTTATTAAAGCTTCTGACTCAATGCATAAAACTTAATCAAATCGAAAAAAATAT
>CBDVEP010000022.1:0-26150 GCA_965373035.1 uncultured bacterium | reverse complement strand
ATATTTTCTGAATTTAATAAATCTAATTTATTATCAATAATTTTTGAAATAGAATAAATAATATGTCTAATTGCTAACTGATATAATAAAATTATACTAGAAAATATAATAAATCCACCTAATATATATTTTAACATAATTCACCACCTTAATTATAAAAAGGTCAATATATAATTATTATTTTATTCTTTACATTTATAATTTTAATATAGTATAATTATTTATTTTGTCAATTTTATTTTATGTAATATACAAATTAAGAAACCTTTCTGACCCTAAAATATTTAACTTGATTTTCATTTTTTTTTTTGATATTATAGAAAATATTAAACAATTTTATTCTGACAGCCAGAATTTTGGTTAATAATTGGTAGCCCTAAAAAAATAAATAAAATTTATTTCGTGAAAAGGATGTATTGAGGCATGACTAAAGTGGAAGAACTAGAAAAAAAGATTCAAAAACTTAGCCACACTGATCTTGCGATTTTTTATAAGTGGTTTCGTGAATTCGATTCCAAGGAATGGGGTCATGGGGTCGCCAGATTGAAAAAGATATATAAGCGGGTAAACTAGACAAGGAACAGGCACATTTATTTATCTTTATTCAGGTAATTAGTAAAGTATACCTTAAAAAATACCGAGTATTTTATATATGAACCATAAAGTTTATTATAGAAAAATAATTGATAGAATTAAACCATTTATTGATGATAATGAGATACTTGTAATTCATGGGGCAAGGCAGGTTGGAAAAACTACATTACTGCATTATTTAATAAATAATATAATAATAAAAAATAATAATCAAAAAAACATTTTATATTTAGATTTAGAAGATTTTGAACTTTTAGAACTATGTAATAATGGTATTCAAAATGTGATAAACTTTTTAAAAGGGAAAGGTTGTGATTTTAATAAAAAAATATATTTATTAATTGATGAAATTCAATATTTAAATAATCCCAGTTCATTTTTAAAACTTTTTTTTGATAAATATCAAAGTAAAATAAAGCTTATTGTTTCCGGGTCTTCATCTTTTGCTATAAAATCAAAGTTTAAAGATTCATTAGTTGGGAGAATAATTGATTTTGAATTATTTGGATTAGATTTCGAAGAATTTTTACTGTTTAAAGATAAAAAATATTTTTTTACTAAAGATTTACCAGAACAAATTCATAATGAGTTAAGAACTTTATACGAAGAATTTTTATATACAGGAAGTTATCCAGGAATTGTACTTGAAAATGAAATTGAAAAAAAAGAAATTAAATTAAAGCAGATTATAAATACTTACATTAGAAAAGACATTAGAGATATAAGTAATATTAAAAACCTTAATAAATTTAATCAATTAATTAGATTTTTATCGTCACAAAGTGGAAATTTATTAAATATTTCTGAATTATCAAATTCATTAGGACTTGCAAAACAAACAATTGAAGAATATTTATTTATATTGGAGAACACTTATATTATTAAGTTAATATATCCATTTCATAAGAATATTAGAAGTGAACTTACCAAGATGCCTAAAATTTATTTTGAAGATACAGGAATTATGAATTTATTAAATTTCAAAACATTACCAAAAGTAATTACAGGGAATATGCTTGAAAATAGTGTTTTTTCTCAATTAAGAAAAATTTTTAATATAGATGATTTATTTTTTTGGAGGACAAATCAGGGACAGGAAATTGATTTTATAATAGAAAATAAAAATAATATTGCTCCAATAGAAATAAAAATTAATTTTTTAAATAAATATGTTTCTCCTTTAAGATATTTTAAAGAAAAATATAAAATAAATAATGTCTATT
Source organism: uncultured bacterium (assembly GCA_965373035.1). GTDB lineage: Bacteria > Spirochaetota > JAHITG01 > JAHITG01 > JAHITG01 > CBDVEP01. The sequence goes on along the minus strand of CBDVEP010000022.1, from coordinate 24,333 downwards.
TTTGTGCTATGTATAAAAAAGAAAAACAAAAATATGAATGGATAAAAGTTTTATACCCTTGGGAATTATTTTTATTATTTTCAAATTAATAAAAATAATGCATATATGTGTAGTTTCGGTCTGTAACATATGACACAAGCTTTGAATAGAAAGAACAGATAATTAAAGCTCTAATATTTGGCTTTAAAAAAGAGATTATAAAAAATGTGATGTATGACAAACTTACGACATAACTTGTGACATTTCCCCAGTTAAAGAAAGCCGTCGATTTCAGTAGAAAGAGAAAGGAGAGAAAGTGTCGGTGCATAACATAACGCTTAATATAATACCATTTTGCATGTTATGTTATACACCGGCACTCTTTCCTTTTTTTCCAATTGCTTTAGCTCTAAGCTGGGGACTTTTATTTGCAACTATAATTACACTTTTTCTTATCCCATCATTATATGTTATGATATTTAAATCACAATTTAAGGATACAGTCATGTGATATTGGGAGACGCACCGTCCCCAATTTTTCCATTGTTTTTATTTTTTTCCTCTAAAGATAAACAGGTTTTTGGAATTGAATAAAAAAACATTATGTTATACACCGGCACTTATATTTATATTATTTTCTTTTATAAGTTAGAAAAGAGTAATCGCCGTATTTTTCATCTGTTTTATCAATACGGTTTATTAATTCCCAATCATTAAAATTAATTTCAGGGAAATATACATCACCTTTAAAGTCGCGGTGAATTTTTGTCAGCTCCAGTGTATCAGCCACTTTTAATCCAAGGGTATAAACACTTGCACCGCCAATGATAAATACTTTTTCTTTTTTTTTGCAGTATTTGAGTGCTTCTTCAAATGAATATTTTATCACAGCACCAGCAGGATGATAATTTTTGTTAAATGTAAGTACAATATTTTCTCTCATTGGAAGAGGTTTAACCGGTAAGGATTCATAAGTCCTGTCACCCATTATTACTGCATGATTTAAAGTTAGTTTTTTAAAGTGCTGAAAATCTTCTTTTATATGCCATGGGATTTCCAGTCCATTACCGATAACATTATTTTTTGCCACAGCAGCAATAACGATAATCTCACTCACACGGCTACCTCAAATTTTATTCTGGGATGATGATTATAATTTTCCACAACAGTATCCTGATATTGCCATTTGAAGATTGACGTAAAATTTGATGTGTTGATTGTTGGCAGGGGGATTGTTTTTCTTTTAATTTGTTCTTTTAATCCATTAATATGATTGACATAAATATGAGTATCAGCAAGAAACCCTGTAAGTTTTCCTTCTTTAAAATTTGTTTCTTTTGCAATAAGATGTAATAATAAAGCATAACTGGCAATGTTAAATGGAAGACCTAATGCAACATCAACTGATCTTTGATTCCACAGCAGGTTTAATTTATCTCCTATAATTGTAACCTGAAAACAATAATGACACGGGGGCAGAGCCATTTTATGCATATCAACAGGATTCCATGCAGACACAATCAATCGTCTGTCAGATGGGTCTTTTTTAATTTTATTAATAATATTTTTTAACTGGTCTATACCATTGCCTTCCGGTTTTTTATCATAAGAAATATATTTCCCACCAAAATTTCGCCATTGCCAGCCGTAAATAGGCCCTAAGTCTGGTTCTGCCTGCATTTTTTTCTTTGTTTCCTCATCATGGCTATAAGGGATTTTCTCAGGACTGCACCATTCATCCCAGATATGATTATTATTATTAATAAGCCAGTTTTTGTCAGTTATTCCTTTAATGAAAAATTCAAGTTCAGATGCAACTAACCTGAGAGGAACGCTTTTAGTAGTCAGTAAAGGAAATCCTTCTTCCATATTATGTTCAAACATTGCACCGGAGATAGCAATAGTATCTACACCTGTTCTGTTTTGTCTTTCAACACCTTTATTTAAAATTTTTTTTACAAGGTCAAGATAAGCTTTCATTCAATAATTTCTCCAAAATAAATATTTAAAGTCAATATACTATTTAAAAAGTGTGTAGTAAGTAATGTATCGCATCTTTTAAGCAATAAAGTAGTGGAAAGTAGGGGAGACTTAAGTCTCCATTACTTTCCACTACAGTTGTGATTACATAAGAAGCGATACCTTCCCTACTACAAAAGTGCTATTTCATTTTTTTCTTTTTTTACCGGATTCACAGGTTCCAAACCGTGTAAGTAATATTACACCCAAAGCCAGAAATGTAATTATAACTTTAATTAAAATTCCTAAAATCGGTATAAGACAAACCAGACCCATAAGAATTTCTCCGAAAAGAACTGCTGATACCATTGAACGGGATTTTTTTAATAACGCATTTTCTAATTTTCTTCCTATTAAAACAGCAATACAAACTTGCCCAAAGATGATAGCTGTAATGATTAAAAGAATTAAAAATGGAATTAAAGGGATTCCAATAATAGTAACAGCCAGCATAAGCATCAAAATTGGAGTTCCAATAGCTATTAATAAACCCACTCCACCTGCTTTTAGCCAATTTTTGTCCAGGACATTAACAACCCTGTTGATAGGGGTCGGGAAAAGAAGTACAATTAAAACAGCAAGTGCTATGATTAAGAGAATCCTTATCAAACCAAAAAGGAGCAACATTGGCAGGCTCCATTTAACTGTAAATCCTGCAAAAGGTCCAATCCATCTGAATGCTTTAAAAAAGGGCAGATTAACTATATCGCTGTTTATCTTTGCATCAGGATGCTTATTAACCGAACCTCCAATGGAGACAACCTTACCATTCACTTCTGCGGTTTTTTTTAATTCAATACTCCCGCCTATTGAAACTACATCTTTGCCAACTGTTCCGGAAATTATAACTGAACCGCCGATAGCCACTGCATCAGTCTTAACTTTACCTTTTACATAAACACTGCCGCCAATACATACAACCTTCTCCACTACTTCATCTGAGTTCACTGTTATAGAACGGCCAAAGCATACACGCTCACCATTATTGCTGTCAGCATAAACAGATAAAGATAAGAATATTAAAACTGTGCAAATAAGTGATATATTTTTTAAATGGCTCATAAAATACCTCCTGTTTATTATAAGTATTGTGTCTTGATATAGTTTAATATTAAAAAAATATATTGTTTTTAAAATCAATCTAATTTTCGATGTTCTAAAATATTGACGGTCTTTAAGTTTTAGGATAATAAAATATATAGGAACTTCCTTTTTACCACATACTTACATACTCAAATATATTGGAAATTTATTTAAAATCCACTTTTTTTATAATAATTTTGCAATGACACTACCATGATTTTTTAAGAAGATAACGATTACTACTTATAAATGATTTGATTTGACAATTAAAAAAGTTTATATACTATTAGTAGAATAAAAGTAAGATGTGAAGTCAAGATACTTTTTATTTTTAAATAATTTTAAATAACAGGAGATTTTAAATGGGTGGATTTTTTGGCGTTGTATCAAAAAGTGATTGTGTGTCAGATCTTTTTTATGGGACTGATTATCATTCGCATCTTGGGACTAAACGAGGCGGCCTTGCTGTTATAAACAATAATAAATTCATTCGCTATATTCATGATATTTCAAATGCTCAGTTTAGATCAAAATTTCAGGAAGATATAATAAAAATGCAGGGTAACAAAGGAATAGGGGTTATAAGTGATTTCGAAGATCAGCCTTTGATAATATGTTCCCATTTAGGGAATTATGCCATTGTAACAATTGGTGTAATAACAAATGCAGATGAGTTAATAAAAAATTTTTTTAATAAAAAATCTGCTCATTTTTCAGAAATGAGTGGAGGTGAGATAAATCCAACTGAACTTGTTGCCACTTTAATTAATCAGGAGGCATCTTTTAAACAGGGGATTCAGAAAGTTCAGCAGAGTATTCAGGGCTCATGTTCATTAATTCTCCTTACGGAAAAAGGGATTTATGCAGCAAGGGATAAATTAGGCAGAACCCCTGTTATTTTAGGAGAAAAAAGAGATGCTTTTGCTGTAACCATGGAAACCTGTGCTTTCTCTAACATAGATTACAAAACTACAAAGTATTTAGGCCCGGGCGAAGCTGTTTTCATTAGTGAAGATGGGATTGAAAAGATAATACCTCCAGGTGAGAAAATGCAGATTTGTGCATTTCTATGGGTATATTATGGGTATCCGGCTTCAAGTTACGAAGGGCTTAATGTTGAAGCAATCAGATATAAATGCGGAGAATTTTTGGCCAAGAGCGATGATGTGGATATTGATCTTGTAGCAGGTATTCCTGATTCTGGAATAGCTCATGCTATTGGATATGCTAATACTGCAAAAATTTCCTATAAAAGGCCTTTTGTAAAATATACACCAACCTGGCCAAGAAGCTTTATGCCGCAGGTTCAGGAAACAAGGGATTTAGTTGCTAAAATGAAATTAATTCCGATAAAAAGTTTAATTGAAGGATGCAGATTGCTTTTTTGTGAAGATTCAATTGTTAGAGGAACGCAACTTAAGGATACAATTCAGAGATTGTACGATTTTGGAGCAGTAGAGGTGCATATGCGTCCGGCATGTCCTCCTTTGATATATGGATGTAAATTTCTTAATTTTTCCAGATCCAAATCAGAGCTCGACCTTGCTGGAAGAAGGGCTATTAAAGAATTAGAAGGTTCAGATGATGTAAATCTTAATGAGTATTCAAATATTAAATCTGATAAATATCAGGCAATGGTAGAAAATATTAAAAAACGATTAAATTTGACTTCTTTAAAATATCAAACACTTGAGAATCTTATAAAGGCTATTGGCTTACCAAAAGAAAAACTATGCACTTATTGCTGGGATGGAGTCATTCCAAAGGATTAAACAAAGTACCGGGATATTGTTTAATATTGATATTACTTTAATGGAATATTACTCAGCAGTTCTTTATTTGTTGGATACTTTTCAAGCTGTTCAAGGATAAGCAACATCATCTCTTCCGGTTTTCGTCCTGCAAGTGCTCTTCGCAGCATTGCTAAACGCTGTATATCATCATCATTATATAAAAGCTCATCTTTTCTTGTTCCGCTCTCCATTATATTTATTGCAGGAAAGATGCGGTTCTCAGCCATGGCTCGATTAAGAACTATTTCACAATTTCCCGTTCCTTTAAACTCCTGGAAGATAAGTTGATCCATGCGTGAACCTGTATCTATTAAAGCAGTTGCAATAATAGTGACTGAACCGCCATTTTCAATATTTCTTGCAAGACCAAAAAAACGCCTTGGTATTTCTAAAGCTCCTGAATCCAAGCCTCCGGACATGACTTTTCCTGTTCCTGTACCTTTTTGATTAAACGCTCTTCCCATTCTTGTCAGACTATCTACCAGCACTACTACATCATTGCCGCATTCCAGTTCAGTACGAATATGTGCTAAAGTAAATTCAGCAAGTTTTATATGCTCTTCCACACTCTGGTCATTACTGCTTGCAATAACCTCTGCCTCAACACTGCGTTTAAATGAGGTCACTTCTTCCGGGCGTTCATCAATAAGAAAGATTACTATCCTGGTACCAGGATTGCTTGTACGGATAGCCTTTGCCATCTGCATCAATATCATGGTCTTTCCTGCTCTTGGAGGAGAGACTATTATCCCTCTTGTTCCTTTTCCAATAGGAGCAATTAAATCAATCACCCTCATGCTTGTATCACCTGAAGAAGCAAGATCAAACCTTTCACATGGATCAATTGCCGTAAGTTCGTTAAAAGGAGCTCTTTCTTTAAACTTATCAGGTGAAAGTCCTCCAATTGAATCAATATCTATCAATTTTTTTTGCTGAACAGGACCTGATACATATGCTCCTTCAATAAGTTTATACTTTCGAATAATATCAGAAGAAACAAAAATATCATCCGGTTTTGAACGAAATGAATATGCTGGATCACGAAGTTCCCCTATGTTATTTTTAGTGAATTTAAAAACACCTTTTCTAATATCAGACATGATTATTTTCCTCTACTAATATAAAAATAATATAAAAAATATAATTTTTGAAATGAAAGCATAAGTGATTTTTAACTTTATAAACTGTATAATCTTTTATGGCTTTTTTTTATTGTATATCTTTTAAATATGTTGTCTTATTTATTTCTGTCAGCTCGTTTTCGTTCCAGGTGATTAAGGATTTTTTTACGCATTCTTAAATTAGTTGGCGTCACTTCCAATAATTCGTCATCTGAAATATATTCAAGTGCCTGTTCAAGGCTGAATTCTCTGGGAGGTGCAAGTTTAATAGCATCATCTGATCCTGCTGCTCTTGTATTTGTTAGTTTTTTACCTTTACATATATTTACAACAAGATCATTTTCCCGGTTATGTTCCCCAACAATCATCCCTGCATAAACCTTAATCCCGGGACCAATAAAAAATTCACCTCTATTTTTAATATTATCAAGCCCATAGCCTAAAGAAGTGCCGTCTTCTAAAGCAATAAGTGAACCTGTATTTCTGCCTGGTATCTCCCCTTTATGAAATTCATATTCACAAAAGCTATGATGCAGAATGCCTGTCCCCCGGGTATCAGTCAAAAATTCATTCCGAAACCCGATTAGACCCCTGGTAGGGATATTGAATTCAAGCCTGGTATTGCCATCTTTACTTTTTGTCATATTAATCATTTGACCTTTACGAACTCCCATTTTTTCAATAACAATCCCGGTATATTCATCATCAACATCAATAATAGCATGCTCTATTGGTTCGGTTTTTTCTCCATTTAATTCTCTATATATAACCTCAGGTTTTGATACCTGAAGTTCATATGATTCCCGTCTCATATTCTCAATAAGAATAGCCAGTTGAAGTTCTCCACGTGCTTTAACAATAAAACTGTTTCCTTCCTTTGTTTTTTCCACTCTTAAACTGACATTAGTTTGAAGCTCTTTTTGAAGTCTGTCCCATATATTTCTGGAAGTAACATTTTTTCCATCTTCACCTAAAAGCGGCGAATTATTAGCTATAAAAGTCATAGCCAGAGTAGGCTGATCAATATCAATCAAAGGTAATGGTTCAGGGTGTTCTCTATCTGCTGCTGTTTCACCAACATCCAGCATATCCATTCCAGCAAGAGTGACAATGTCGCCGGCTGCGGCTTCCTTAGTTTCGATTTTTTTTAATCCTTCAAAAACAAATATTTTAGTTATGTTATAAACAAGACGCTCACCATCTCTTTTCAGTAAAATAATTTCCTGACCCTGGGATACTTTGCCATTGTGTATTTTTCCTGTTCCCATCTTGCCCAGGTAATTATCATATTCAATGGCTGAAGCCAGCCATTGAAAAGGTTTTTTAACATCACCATTTGTATCTTCTACACGCTTGATAATTGTTTCAAATAATGGTGTAAGGTCCTGATTGTCATCTTCTATCTCATATTTAGCAATACCATCTTTAGCTGAAGCATATATTACGGGAAAATCAAGCTGTTCATTACTGGCTTTAAGTTCAACAAAAAGGTCAAAAACCATATCAAGTACTTTATGCGGACGACTGTTAGCCCTGTCAATTTTATTTATAACAACAATTGGCTTAAGCCCATGTTCTAGAGATTTTTTTAAAACATATTTTGTCTGAGGCATTGGCCCTTCAAATGCATCTATTAATATCAGGACTGAATCAACCATTTTTAGTATTCTTTGAACTTCACCGCCAAAATCAGCATGCCCCGGGGTATCCACAATATTTATTTTATAATCTTTATAAAAAAAAGAGGCATTCTTGGAAAAAATCGTTATGCCTTTTTCTTTTTCAAGGTCATTGGAATCCATAATTCTTTCTTCGACTTTTTGATTTTCACGAAATACACCGGTTTGTTTTAAAATAGCATCAACAAGAGTTGTTTTTCCATGATCAACATGAGCAATAATAGCAATGTTTTTTATTTTCTTCATTAATATTAGTTTTCCTTATAAAACATAAAGTTTAAGAAGTTTAACATAATTAAAAGCAGTGTCAAATTTAATTATTAATTTTTTGTAATATATCGAGATAGGTTCGTCATGAAAAAAAGAGTAGAAAAAAAAGATTAAAAAAATATATTTCAAATAAATAACAAACATTCGCTGGTTTGGGTTTTACCATAGGCACTTCCGTTGGTCGCATAACCCGAACCATTAAACGAATATTTACTTCAATTTGGTTAGAAATATGAATAAGAAACAATGTTATTGGGTATATATTCTTCAGATGTCAAACGGGCATTATTATACTGGATATACAAATAATTTAATGAAACGTTATGAACAGCATATATCCGGAAAAGCAAATTGTAAATATACTAAAAGTTTTCATCCAGTTGGAATAAAGCAGTGCTGGCAGATACAGGATGATAAGGGTAGTGCTATGAAGGTTGAAAGTTTGATAAAAAGAAAAACCCGAAAGATTAAGGAAGAAATCGTAAAGAATCCTGAAAAATTAAAAAAAATGGTATTAGAGTCCATAGGGCTTAATCTCAAGATTAAAGTTTATAATCCAATTAAGATTGTATGAAAGTAAAAAGTTTTTTATAATTTAAATTAATGCAGGTGCTTTGAAGTTCGGCAAGCACAATTTGAATGCTATGCCTATTAAGGATTGTTTTGTTGTTTTAAAAAAAAAGGCCTGACAAAATATTGCCAAGCCTTTTTTTCATGTTATAGTTTTACTACGTTTGTAGCTTGTTCGCCTTTTGGACCTTGAGTGATTTCAAATTCCACTTCTTGGCCTTCATCTAAAGACTTATAACCATCACTCTGAATGGCACTTTGATGTACGAATACATCGCTGCCTGACTCAGGAGTAATAAATCCATAACCTTTTTGGTTGTTGAACCATTTTACTGTTCCTTTTGCCATTAGATACTACCTCCTTCTAATGATAAAATTATAGTAAATAACGGCAGTTAAAAAAAAACCATAAGGAAAATTTCTTAACCTTATGGTTTAAGACTTATACTTCCTATTTACTACTTAGCTTAATAATATATAACATTTATTTCATTTGTCAACAAAAATTTTATAAAAAATTATTACATGAAATTAGATACTAATAATATGTTTTTTCCCATCATGATATAATTCATTACGCAATTTAATAACAGTATCATTCATCATATATTCATCAAAAGACATCTGGCGATCAATTATACCTTCTAAAGTAAACTCAATTATTCTATTAGCAGCAGTTTGAACAAATTGATGGTCGTGTGAATTAAATAAGATTATACCAGGGAAATTGACCAGAGCCGTATTGAGTGCAGAGATACATTCTAAATCAAGATGGTTAGTAGGTTCATCAAAAATTAATAAGTTTGAACCTGTTACCATCATTTTTGAAAGCATACAGCGAACTCTTTCACCACCGGAAAGGACATTGACCTTTTTTAATGTTTCTTCTCCTGAAAAAAGCATTCTGCCAAGAAACCCACGAATGTAATTTTCTCCTTTTTCTTCTGAATATTGTCTTAACCAGTCAATAAGGGTTAATTCATTATTAAAATATTCAGAGTTTTCTTTAGGAAAATAGGAGTAGGAGATAGTTTCTCCCCATTGAAATGAACCTGAATCAGGCTTGATTTTTTCTGTAATAATATCAAACAATACTGATTTTACTATATTGTTTGGACCAATAAAGGCAACTTTATCATTTTTGTTTATAGATAAACTAAAATTTTTTAAAAAATGTTCTTTGTCAGTTGTTTTATTAATATTTTCAATTATTAATATTTTTTCACCGGGTTCACGCACAGGTTTAAATGCTATATAAGGGAATCTGCGTGAAGATGCCGGGAGTTCTTCAATATTTAGTTTTTCCAGTAGTTTTTTCCTGGAAGTAGCCTGACGGGCTTTAGAAGCATTTGAACTGAATCGCTGAATAAAAGCTTTTAATTCCGCTGCTTTTTGTTCTTTCTTTTTATTTACAGCTTTTTGCTGCTGTATTATTAATTGACTTGCCTGAGCCCAGAAAGAGTAGTTTCCTACATATACATTAATTTTTTTAAAATCAATATCAACCATATGTGTACATACTTTATTTAAAAAATGTCTGTCATGTGAGACAACCAGAACAATATTATTAAAATTAAAAAGGAAATTTTCAAGCCATGTAATAGATTTAAGGTCAAGATTATTAGTAGGTTCATCAAGGAGAAGAATATCCGGGTTACCAAACATTGCCTGAGCCAGTAATACACGGATTTTCAGGGTGCTTTCAAGTTCATTCATTTTTTTCTGCAGGAGGTCATCACCAATACCCAGGCCTCCAAGTAAAATTGCCGCATCTGATTCAGCAGTATAACCGTTCATCTCTCCAAATTCAGCTTCCAATTCAGCTACTTTCATGCCATCTTCATCATTAAAGTCAGGTTTAGCATATAGGTTTTCTTTGGCTTTCATAATATCATATAGTTTTTTATATCCCATGATAACTGTATCCATAACAGTATATTCATCAAATGCAAATTGATCCTGCTGCAAAACTGCTATACGTTTATTTTTTCCAATAGTAATTTCACCGGTAGAAGGTTCCAATTCACCTGAAATAAGTTTGAGCAATGTTGATTTACCTGAACCATTAGCTCCAATTATGCCATAACAGTTGCCGGGCATAAATTTTAAATCTACTTCCTTAAATAAAACTTGTTTTCCAAATGAGAGACTAACATCATTTACTGTAATCATTTTACTATCCTTTTAATATAAAATTTATGAGGCATTATTATAATACAAAGAATTAGCATTTCAACTATTTTATAAAATAAATGGAAATCGGTTAGTTCCCACCTCTTTGTCATTGCGAGCGACCGTAGGGAGCGTGGCAATCTCACATAATTTATTGATATTCGCTGGTTCGGGTTTCATAACCCGAACCATAAATATTTTTTCGCAGTTTCTGACGCATTACAATAAATTGATAATTGGTCAGTAAAAAGGGGTGTCAGGAGATATTTGCATAGATAAAAAATAGAAAATAAAAATTAAAAGAATAAATTAAAGGAATAAAAAGTGTAGAAATGAAAAAAATCATAAAAAGTTATAAGATTTATAAAGCTGGAAATCCAAAAATTCCGATTGAGTTAAAAAAAATTCCTTTATTTTTATTCCTGTTTTTAATGCTGGTATCCAGTATTAATAAAAAGACTTCTTCAGTCAATAAAAGCATAAAAACTGAAGTACGGGCTTATTCATGGTCACGAAAAACTCGCAGTTTTTATGAGATAAAAGGTACCCGGCTTATTATAGAGGAGTTTGATGCAAAAGATAAAATAATAAAAAGAAAAGTTTTTATAAAAGGAAACAAACTTTATGAAAAGACCCGTCTTTTTTATAAAAATGGAAAACTTAAAGAGAAAAAAATTTATGATGCAGGCAATGTACTTCTTAGACGAACCCGGTTTAAAAAAGGGAAAAAAGGGTTATATGAATTTGTATATAATGGTAAAGATAAACTTATCTGGTACTACTTATATCTTTATGATTCTTATGGGCAGTTAAAAGAAAAAAGGAAGTATGATAAAAGTAAAAGGCTAAAACAAAAATATCGTTATTATTACAATGAATCAGGACTTCTCTTTGCCCGTATTCTTTATGCATCAAAAGCTCTTCATATATCTGAATATGAATACAATGCCTTTGACAGGCATGGCAACTGGACTCGCAGAAAAGAGTATCAAAGCTATGGTGATGTATTTAAAATACCAAAAGAAGTGGTTAAAAGGAATATAAGAAATGTTAAAAATCCAATAAAAAATATTAACAGGCGTAAACAAAATATTAACAACAGTACTTATTTTAAACAGCCTTTTTTTTCAGTTAATAGTTTTATGACTATGACAGAAAGAGAGGCAAAGAAAAATACCCCTGGAGGGCGAGTACTTACTAAAGCCTTAAAAAAAATCAAAGCAAAAACAATCATCAAAGGTAGTTGTTATGATTGGATAAACATGATTTATAAAGAAGCTGGATATAAAGGTAAAAAAAGGCAAACTGTTTTTCGTGGAAAGCAGACAGGCCCTTATGCAAATGCTCTTTTATTACTTCCCGGCGACTGGATTATGTTTAAAAATCTTACCTATGGTGAAATAGAGCACAGCGGTATCTTTTTAGGCTGGATTGACTATGAAAAAAGAAGTGCTATTGTAATAGGTTATGTTGGACAAAAAAGGACTATGCCGGGCCGCTTTCGCGAGTATGACATTACAAGACTTTTTTGTATTATAAGAGGGAAAGATTGAAAAATATGTTGAATAATAGTAAATTATTAAATCAACATTCTGTTTCCAATAGTTATAATATAATATAACTATCGGAAATGTTATGAAACATAAAAACGGAAGAGAGGATATATTACTTTTTCCGTATTTAAGAATTAAATAAACATTTTTATAGCATTATACAAATATAAAACCAACTGGAATATATTTATATTTGTTGGTTTTAATTTGCTCCCCTTAATAGACTTACCCCGCCAACTTAATGGTTGTTAATATATTTATTCATTTGGTCCAAATAATATTTAAAAAATTTTTTATTCCAATGTTCTAATTTAGGTTGGGATTCAGTTGGTATAAAACGCATAACATCATCCCTTGCCTTTTTCCAATCAATATCATTGATTTTTTTGCTTAGATTATTAATATACCAGACTAAATCAATATTAATTTTTTTATCTTGCCATGGCCCTTGCTGATAAAGTGCATTTTGCAGTAATTTAAAATTTAATGCTATTTTTTTTGAAGTATACCAGATAAAATCATACCAATCCCGTCCTTTTACATAGGTTCTGCATAATAATGCATGTGATTTTAATGAAAAACTTGATTCTAAAGTCTGGGTTGTAATCGGAGCAATAGTTGGAAAATTGATATAATGTGTTTCAAATGTTGAACCCTTTGGCGGATTTGTATCTATTTCTAATTTAATTTTAATTTTTTTATTGAGCATTCTGAAAAATGGAAAGTTAATAATTATAACTTTACCAACAGAGTCTGTTTTAAGAAATACTTTTTTAACATTTGTTGTGGTTTTGTCCTTTATTTCAAATCCTAAACCTTCGGTTTTTAAATCATTTTTAATTTGTTTTAAATATTTTTGCCATTTGAATTTAGTGTCAGGTTTTTTTAAAAGAAAATCTAAATCTTCAGAAAATCTATCTAATCCATGAATAATTCGTAAAAATGTACCACCATGAAATTCAGCAAATGTGAAAAAATCAGTCTTTGATAAACTTGCAAGTATATAATGCTGAATTATTTCCTGTAAAATATTTTCCTGTTCAATTTCATTTTTAGGGTTGAATTCTTTAATTTTTTCTTCTATTAAATTTTTAAACATTTTTTAAAACTTTCCTTATATTAAGTAAATACTCATGAACTCTTTGATTTGTAATGCTTGTAAAAATATCATTATAACTTTTCATTGAAATATTTTTTAATAATTCAATATCAATGCGTAATGATTCTATTAAATAATTTAGGCCATCAGTTTTCCATGAAATTTTTTTATTAATATAAATCATATCTGCAATAGCTCGTAATGGCTCTGCAATAAATGTCCAGCCATGATTTTTAATCTTTACTGCTTTTACTCCGGCTTTAAAATCTTTACATGAAATTTGGTAATATGTAAATACACCTAATTGATTATTATATTCACGACTTCTAAGATTTGTCATACTGCTTACTTGAAATAGTGCTTCAGGAATTAATCCATGATACCATAAGGCTGATTCAAGACTGATATAAGATGGAGAAAGAAGCATTCCTGCGGCTATAAAGGGATGGGGATTGGATTGTCTAAATTTGTCAGCTAAGCAATATACCCCAGGTTTGAGCCGAATGATTTCATTTGCTTTTAATGCCCGCCTGATTAATTCTCTTTTTGCAGCAGTTGTTAATTGAGGAAAACTATTATTAATAACAGTTTTATTAAAAAGTCCATCAGGTGGTTTCATATCCCAAATTTTTTTTGTTAAAGTTTGCATTTTACATAAAACCTGTTATATATATTGTCGGCAAAATTTACGAAAAAGTCACGAAAACCGTGATTTTTTTGCAAAAAAATATTCCTGGAAATAGTGCCGTATCTTGTCTTATAATATATATCTTTGATGCAATCTCAGTTTGTGAAATAATATCCCACTAAAGATTTAATTGCAGAAGAAAAAAATTTAAAAAAGTAGACTTTTTTTAAAAAAAACCTATCTTAAAAAATGTAAATCCTGATGATAATTTTTTTGATCTTTTATATAAAGAGTATCATATTGAACGGGTTTTAGCAAAAAGATTTATAAATTGTGATGCCAAAAAAAGAGGCACCATTAATGAAATCATTGTTGGGAATTATTAATTAAGATAAATTATGGCTAAGGAGCAAAAAATGATCAATAACTCTGAAATTGTTTTATATACAGGTCCGGATGGACAAATAAAAGTAGAGGTATTCTTTCAGGACGATACCGCATGGTTAACACTGAATCGAATAGCTGAGTTATTTGGCACAAGTAAACAGAATATCAGTTATCATTTGAATAATATCTATTCTGATGGCGAATTAGAAAAAAAAGCAACTGTCAAAAAAAATTTGACAGTTCAAAACGAAAGTGGACGTAAAGTAAAAAGAAATATAGAATATTATAATCTTGACGCAATTATATCAACAGGCTATCGTATTAATTCTGAACGTGCGACCAAATTCCGTATTTGGGCAACAAAAATTTTAAAAGAATATATCATTAAAGGATTTGCTCTTAATGATGAACAACTTAAAAGAAGAGTCCCTTGGCAGGAAGAATATTTTGATGAACTTTTAGAACGTATCCGTGATATACGTGCTTCTGAAAGACTATTCTATCAAAAAATTACAGACATTTATGCTCAATGCAGTATTGATTATAACACTGAATCAAAAATCACACAGGAGTTTTATGCAACTATACAAAATAAATTACATTGGGCAATTCACGGACATACAGCAGCAGAATTAATAACTGATCGTATGAATGCCTCTAAATCCGATATGGGTTTGACATCATGGAAAAATGCACCTAAAGGTAAAATTCGTAAATCTGATATTTTTATAGCAAAAATTATCTGACTGAAAAAGAGCTTAAGGAGTTAAACAGAATTGTTACTATGTACCTTGACTATGCGGAATTGCAGGCTGAAAATCAAAGGGCAATGACTATGAATGACTGGGTGGCTAAGCTGGATGCATTTCTGCAATTTAACGAAAAAGAAGTTTTAACAAATCCAGGAAAAGTATCAGCGGAAATCGCAAAAGAATTTGCAGAGCAAGAATTTGAAAAATATAAAAAGGAATTTAAAAAGATAGAATCTTCACAACCAGTAAGTGATTTTGATAAGCTTATAGAAAAGACTATAGTTTTCAAGCAGGAAAATGCTAAAAGAGAAATAAAAAGTAGAAAAAAGAAAAAATAATGTCTATAAATATACCATCATTTAAGGAAGATTATATTTTTCAGATACCAGCTTTACAGTTATTAATTAAAATGGGATATAAATATATTTCTCCTGAAGATTGTTTAAAAGAGAGACAGGGCAAAACCATCAATGTATTGCTTGAAAATATTTTAGAAACTCAATTTCATGACATGAATCAATTCACTTTCCGGGGGATTACACGAAAATTTTCTTTCTAATAAAAATATTACAGCAGCCAATGAAGAAGAAAAAAAGTAAATAATACAGATTACTATTAAAGAAATAAAATATGGCAGGCAAGATATAACAATTTACTTATTTTTGAGCTTTTAAAAAAGAAGATAGGTGATACTCATTGAAATCTTTTAATCTATAGAAAATCCAATCTTTGATTTTTATAAATGTCCTCATGATTTGGATATTAACTTGAATAGCGTGGTCACTATTTAAAATAGATAATAACATGGTAACTCCTTGTTCTGTAAATACCAAAGGGATTTCCGTAATCCCATTTTTAAAGATGGATTAGATGTCACAAATTGTGATATCCAATTTTTTAACTCTTCTTTAGATAATTGAAACATAAAATCTTTTGGGAATCGATTAATATTTTTTTTACGGCTTGATTAAATAAGGTTTTTAAAACGGGGTCTATCGACCTCCCTTATCCAGGGACAAAGCCTTCACTACATTAATTTTTAAAATATTGAATTATGCAACAACTCTATTATATACAAAATTATTCAGTAAATTTTTGAAAGTTTTTTAAAATAAAAAATGATAAAGTAAGAATCCAATACACGAGTTTTTTTATTTACATTTATTCACCTGATTTGTTTGAAATATCTTCAAGATAAATCCTCTCCGGATTTGTTTTCCTATATTCCCAATACCTGTCATTTTTTGAAAATTGCATTCCTAATTCACCCATCTGTTTTACTAATTTCCGGCACTCATCGATTTTTTTAAGAACACGTATTTTTAAATGAGAAGAACCGGAAATATAGTGTTTTAATAGTGTATCTAGTTCCTTATATTTTAATCCCATTTCTGGAAATAATTTCTCCTTAAGTTCTCTTATGGTGTCAATTGAAAATTGTTTATCTAATAAGCTTAAATTTATCTTCTGGAATCTATCAGATATATTTTTATAGGAATTATTGATCGTGTCTCGTTGTTCTTGCATATCACTATCATCACTTTCAACTTTCCTCTTGATTGCTTCTAAGGTGAAAGCAAAAAGTGTTCCAAATGCAGCATATCCTCCAACATCCACTATTTTCCATAAATCTTGTTCTTGTTGTTCCATATAACTATTTTACCTTTAGATGAATTCTATTTAACCAAGCATGTTATAAGAAATATGACACAAAATATGAATTAATCAAGTAAAAAGTTTTTTTTCTATTGTTTTTTTTTATATAAAAAAGTCCCCCATCGTAGGATGGGTGCCATGTTTCAACTTTCAACGCTTTAAATAGTTGAAAGTTGAAACACGGCACTATTTTTTCCGGCACTACTTTTCCGGCACTACTTTTTTGGCACTTCTTTTTAAAAAGCAATCATTGAAAAATATTTGGCAAAAAAGTGAAAAATTAAAACTATTCCGTGATAAAAGTTTTATTAAAGATTTTTTTTTTACTTAAAGTTAGTAAAAACAGGTGGTTAAATAGTGCACTTTTCAGCTTTAAATCCTTAAAAAATAATTCACTTTTGAAATTTTTTTGACATTTTTAATATTTTAAATTGATTTTTATATCAAATTTGGTATATTGTATACATGAAGTTTGAAGTAGAAATTACAGAAGAAGCAATTGATTTTATTTTTATCAGAAAAAATGCAGGCTAAAGTACAAAGAACTATTGAATTATTAAAAGAATTTGGGTATAATTTACCACAACCTCATTTTAAAAAAATGCAAGGTGTAAAATATCTTAATGAATTATGTGTAAAAGCAGCAAGTGATATTTTCGTTTGTTTTATTTCCATTTTAAGGATAAAATATATATCATCACATCTGGCTATGTGAAAAAGACTAACAAGACGAGTAAAAAGGAAATAGAAAAAGCTAAAAAAATAATGAAAAAATTTTTTGGAGGTTTATCATAATGAAAAGGATAAAAACCATAAGTTCTGATACATTATTAAAAAGACAAATAAAAAATTCTAAATTTCGCAGAGAGTATAACGCATTAGAAGAAGAATTCACACTAGCAAAAGAGATAATTCAGTTACGATTAAAAGCAGGACTGACACAAAAGGATTTAGCAAAAAGAACAAAAACATCACAGCCAGCTATTGCCCGATTAGAATCAGGAAATTATAAAAACCTCTCACTATCATTTTTGAGAAAGATAGCAAAAGCTTTAAATTCTGAACCGGAAATACACCTTCGTAAAATATCATAAACGTATTAAAATAAATTTCAGACTTTTTTAATTTTTTATACTTTACTTAAAGTTGTAATAGTATACAACTCCAGGGGTGCAGTCCAATCGCATTACAATCTTTCTGCCCGCGATGTTATTAGATTAAATTAAATGTATTTTATTCTCAAAATTAGGTATTAAATAAAAATAGCCCTTTCAGGTGTTAACCGAAAAGGGCTTGTTAGCATGGTGTTCGTCTTTGCTCCTCTGATAGTTCTGATTATGAATCATAGGGGTAGGGATTACTTAAAAATAAAACTTTCAAAATAGGTATTATCGAATACCTGCTATAGTATTTTAATCTACAAGAAATCCAATTTTTATTTTTGGTTTAAGTGGTGGTGGTTCCAGTAATTGTTTTATTAATGTAGCTAAGATCTGTATTTCTTTCTTATTTTTTTTAATATTAATATCCTGACCATTAACTCTCCTATTAAGCTTTTCAATTAAAAGTCTTAATTCTGTATTAGTTAATATTAATTCTTTAATCCTTACAAATGCTCGCATGATTTTAATATTTACCATTATTGCCTTATCACTATTTAATACACTTGATAACATTGCTACTCCCTGTTCAGTAAAAGCATAAGAAAGTCGTTTTAATCCTTTTTTGATATAATTATTGGAATTATTGGAGGCCGCAAGGATGCGGCCTCCTTTTTTCCTTTTGCCACTTGAAAAAATATTTTTAAAAAAATTGAAAAATATTGAACTTTTATTTGTATATAATATATTAGAGTGAGAAAGATTAAGATATATTTAAAAAACCTACTTGGAGTATTAAATATGAAGGAACTTGAAAAAATCGAGTTTTGGGAAAATCATTACCTTGAACAGATGTCTTTTATGCTATTAAAAGACAAAAATAAAATGATAAATGCGTTAAACTCAAAAGATGAAATAAAGCCTGATTGGATTGATGTCTTTAATAAAAAAGCTTGTGATATTGATAAAGGAGCAGAAAGAATATATCATTGGTTATTTAATAATCTTGGTATACCAAATTCAACTCCTATAGGATCAGATTTACTTTATGAAACATGTAATGCATTTATACACATTGATGTAAAAACATCTTCCTTTTATTTTATTGATAAAAATACCAAACAAAAGAAAAAAAATGCTAGTGACTTTTTAGGAGTTGTATCAATAGGAGAAAATCAAACTTCTTATATATTTAAGGAAGTAAAAAAAGATACTAAAATTGTCCATTCATCAAATCTACCCTCTATCTACAAAAGTAAAAATAAATTATGTTTAACTTATATAATCCATTTAATTTATGATAAACAAGAAGATGGAAATTTGAAAATACTAGCAATTATTCTAATTTCAATTCCAAATGGAAAATTAATTAAGGTATATGGCAATGAAATTTGTGGAGGTAGTAAAAATAAAAATGAGGCATTTCGATATTATTATAGAAAAAATCCTTATTATCAATTATTAAAACATCGTCCATATAGATTTAAACTCCTTTTTTTAAATGAAGAATTCAAGGATAACGAAAAAGAAGTATTAGGTTTTAAAATGAGGGATTAATATTCATGTATAAAATTTTATTTTCAGACGTATATTCTGGTTTACATCATTTAAAAGATATCTCTATAGATGTAGCAATAACTTCTCCACCATATTGGGGGCAAAGAGATTATGGATTTATTGGTCAAATAGGAAATGAAAATACTTATAATGAATATATTGGTAAATTAATATCAATATATTCATTATTAAGAAAAAAATTGAAAAAAGATGGTGTATTTTTCTTAAATATTGGTGATAAATATCTTTCCAAATATGGCAATTCACCTTTAGGGATGATTCCTTTTAAATTAGCTTATTTTATGGTAAAAGATGGCTGGGTTTTAAATGATATAATTATTTGGTATAAACCTAATCATATGCCGTCTAGTATTAAAAATCGTTTTACAAATAGCTATGAACCAATATTTGTTTTATCTAAAAATAAAAAAAATATTTTTGTAGAACACAAACTATCTAATAATGATTATTCAAATGTATTAAAAATAAATTTAAAACCTTCACCATATAGTCATGTTGCAGTTTATCCAGAAAAATTAGTAATGAAATTATTAGAAATGGTTAATTTAAAAAAGCAAAATATTATCTTAGATCCTTTTGCTGGAAGTGGTACAACTTTAAAAGCTGTTCAAGATTTAAATGAATCATTATATAGTAAGAATCTTTCTGCTATTATGATTGAGAGTAATCAAAAATATATAAATATTATTAAATCCAGATGTTCAATATCTGATAAGAATATCACAAAATATGACCATATTAATTACCATAATTCAACAATTATTGAAGAGAATATTGATATTGAAAATTATCCATATGATAATTTAATAGAGTCAATTAATAAAACTGGATTCTTGAAAATAAACAATAAAAAAGAAAAATTTTATAAATTGTTATCATTATATTTTAATGACATAATGAAAAATCATCTAAATAAAGATTCTACATGTTTTATAGGTATAAAAGAATTTGATATAGAATTAATTTATAAAACCTCATTGTTAAATCAATATGGTTGGATAATACGGAATATGATAGTTGTAGAAGAAAATAATAAATGGTTTCCACTATTCATGATTGTTGATGATAATAAATTAGTAAGATATAGATTTAATTATAAAAAATTAAACCTATCACATAAAAACAATGATGAGAAAAACTGGAATGAAATAGATTTTACTGGCTATAAAGTTATTGATAACATAAGAAAAAATAAAAAAATGGGTATAATAATAAAAGTATTAGAAAAAAGAAATAATGGTTATCCAAAATATGTAATAGTTAAATGGTCAGATAGTAAATTATCCAAAGAATTTATTATTAATTCTGATGAAGAAATTAATAAAAATATTGAAATATTATTCAATAATAAAATACCGGTTATAAAAGAAAAAAGAGAATTTATTAATTTAAATAATACTATTAATTACAGAATAGTAGATAATAATATTTTAAATAATTTCAAATCTCAAAATAACAATTATAATGGCAAGTTTAAAAAAGAGAAGAGAAAAAATTGGGGTCAGTCTCCTGGTGCAAGATCATCATTAGAGCAATCCTTTTTTTCAAAGAGAAGACTTTATAGTATTAATCAATCACTATTAGTAGATTATATAAATTTAAAAAGAAAAGAAAAAAGACTTTCAAAAAAACAATTAACCCAGTCTTTTCCAAATAATTATAAACATACTGTTGGCCATTGGTTAAGAAAAGATTTTGGTGGTTCTATTCCTTTACCAGAAGATTGGTTCCAATTATCAAATATCTTAAATATTGATAATAACTTTACTAAATATGTTTGTAAAACTGCTCTGAAACTACAGACTGTAAAAAATGGTGAATATAAATTACCTGATGATTTTATTCAAAATAATTTTTTAAATAATATTCAGAAATTATTATAAAATATTTTTTCAAGTGGCAAAAGGAAGAAAGGAAGCCGCATCCTTGCGGCATCCAATTCCATGTCTGATATAGGAGGTATCAGACATGGTTTGTGCGAAGCACAAATAGAAGACGAGCCTTTTGGAGCTTTGATCCCGGATTTTCAGGAAGCAGTCTCCAGCGTCCTGCCCTTCAGAACCTTTTAAATGATGTTGCCGGAGGCAAGATTGACTGTGTTCTCGTGTATAAGATTGACAGGCTTACCCGATCCCCGAAGGATTTCTATCATCTCATTGAATATTTTGATAAATAAGGTGTTTCCTTTATCTCCACAACTCAGAGGTTCGAAAAATCGTTCGGAGATGCTCCGTCAAACAAATATAATACTAACAAAATAAATCCCACAAATCAACTATTTTATTCTCTAATTCTTGATAAAATATCTCTCCCTTCAAAATTACTCTTAACCCAAGTTCACCTTTTATATTAAAAAATATCAAAAAACTAGTCAAAACATGCAAATAAAGTCCTTAAATACAGGATTTTACTTAAAATTCCGTTTGTAGTGACACACACAAAGGAAAAAGTGCTTGACTTTTTTTTTAAAATGTATTATATTTACCTGTATGTATATTAAAAGGATAAGTAAAAAAAATGGTGTTACAAAAAAAGTTTATAAATATCTCCACCTTGTAGAGAGTATCAGAACTTCTACAGGCCCCCGACAAAAATTGATTTTAAATCTTGGAAATATTGATGTCCATAAATCACAATTCAAAACTTTAGCTAAACGAATTGAAGATATTCTAACAGGTCAAAAAAGTTTTATTCAGGTAGATGAAAAAATTAATAAATATGCCAAACAGGCTGCTGATAAAATATTTGAAAAACAATCCCGGGAAGATGTTGATAAAAAATCAACAGACTATCAAAATGTTGATCTTAATTCACTAGAAGTGGAAAATGCACGCAGTTTTGGTGCGGAATATGTATGTCATTCAGTTTGGAAAGAGTTGAAAATTGACAATTTTTTTAAAGAGCATAACATTCCTTCAACAATTATTCCTGTAATAGAGGCAGTGATATTAGGTAGAGTGATAGAACCCGCCAGTGAACTTCATACACAACAATGGGTAGAAAACAGATCCGCTCTTTATGAATTAACAGGAGCTCCACTTCGTCATTCTTTAAATTCTTATTATCGTGCAAGTGATAGATTGTTTGATTTAAAAGATGA
Organism: uncultured bacterium; assembly: GCA_965373035.1. Lineage (GTDB taxonomy): Bacteria > Spirochaetota > JAHITG01 > JAHITG01 > JAHITG01 > CBDVEP01. The sequence continues at coordinate 1,794 of CBDVEP010000022.1, read as the reverse complement.
ATTGGAAGAATACTTAACAATAAAAGAACAGGATATGTTTTCTTTAAACGAGAAATATTTCTTTTTTGATTTAACAAATACATATTTTGAAGGTAAATGTAATGGTAATTCAAAGGCAAAATTCGGACGTTCTAAAGAAAAGAGAAGTGATTGTAAAATAATAACGTTAGGCATGATTGTAGATGAAAACGGATTTACCAAATGCAGTAATTTATTTGAAGGTAATATGGAAGATAGTAAAAGTTTAATCGATATGATAACTATTTTAGAAGATAAAACGAATTCTACCTGTAAAAATAAAACAATAGTAATGGATGCCGGAATAGCTACTGAAGATAATATCAATTTACTAAAAGGAAAAGGCTATCATTATATAGTAGTAGGCAGAGGCAAACCTCCAATTGAAATGGATATGAATAATATGGAAATAATAAAAGAGAAAGCAACAGCAGGAATAAAAATTGAAGTCAAACGCTATGAAAAAAATGAAGAAATATATCTATTATGCAGAAGTATGCAAAAACAAAAAAAGGAACAAAGTATGCGTGACAGGATAGAAAAATTGTTAATAGATCGATTGACTTATTATAAAGCTGGCTTGACAATACCGAGGAGAATGAAACGATATGAAAAACTAATAGAAGCAATAGGCCGATTAAAAGAAAAATATCCAAAAGTCGCAAAGCTCTATAATATTACAGTTGTTTCTGAAAAGGGGAAAACAGATGACATTAAAAAGTTGAAAGCAATAGATATAAACTGGCAAAAAAAAGATATATCTTATGAAGCTGAAGTAGAAAATGAGGGGAGCTATATATTACGAACAGACAGAAATGATCTAACAAATAAAGAAATATGGGAAGTATATATTATGCTGAGAAGAATAGAGTATGCATTTTTATGTATGAAATCCTATCTTGGTTTCAGGCCAAATTTTCATTCAAAAGAAGAAAGAATTGATATTCATATATTTATTTCAGTAATAGCTTACCATTTTTTACAAATAATTGAGTATAGATTAAGACAAAATGGCGATACAAGAAAATGGGATACTATACGAGATATATTAAAAACTCATCAACGGCTGACAATATCAATTCAATCAAAAGATAAAAATGGAGAACAAATAAATCAGAAGATCAGGTTAAATATAAGACTTGAACCGGAGCATGAAAGTATATATAAGAAATTAGGAGTATCAACAGATTCAGTTTTAAATAAAAGAATAAAGTTCAAGGTGTAGTGATGAAAAAATTGACATTTCGCCGTTTCAGACCATGAATGACTGCTTTTTTAATATAAAAGGTGAACTTGGGTTAAGAAGCAAATCTTATTTATCAAATCTTTATATTAAACAGGATTTATCAAAAAGAGAAATCGCCAGACAATTAAATATAAATCATTCCACTATAATTGAGGCATTGAGAAAAGCAGGTATTCATAAAAATATATCACCTAATAAAAATAAAAGAAAAGGTCAAATCCCTTTTGGCTATGATTATAAAAACAGAATATTAGTTGAGAACAAACAGGAGCAGGAAATCATTAGAATAATAAGGCAATTAAAAATAAAGGAATTTTCATTACGGGAAACAGCAGAAGAATTAAACAAAAAATTAATCCCAACAAAAAACAATGGGATCTGGCAGGCAAACACTATCAGAAAAATATTACAAAGATTTAAAAATAAAACATACCAGAAAAGAATTTAGAAGGTTTTATATGCTAATTAATAATTTTGGGTCTTCTCCCAATCAAGTGGGTGGATTTAAGTCGATTTCAGGCAACATACAT
>CBDVEP010000021.1:0-26851 GCA_965373035.1 uncultured bacterium | reverse complement strand
ATTCGTATGGCAAATTACTATTTTGAGATTGGTAAATAGGAATATTTAAATGGCAATTTAATACAGGCTAAAATTTTTCTTAATAAAGGGAAAAAACATAATAAACTAACTAATATTGCAAAATTAATCAATCTATTGGATAATGAGATACAGAAGCTTATTAATGAACAAACTGTCCAGTTTAATAAGAGTTTTGCCAGGACTATTTTTACTGATGCTGTGAAAAATTTATTAAATGGAAATTATCGAAAATCAATAACATTATTAAATCAATTAAAAGATGTGTATAAAGGGAATAAGGAATTAGTTAATAAATATTTACAGATGGCACGGGAATTTGAAAAAGCAAGAAAAAAAATATTAATAGTAGAAGAACTGGATGATAAAGCATTATCATATTATGACAGGAAGAAATATAAAAAAGCCTTAAAAACATGGAATCAGGCTTTATCCTTAATGCCGGAAAATTATGATATTGTAGAGAATATTATAGAATGTGAGAATAAAATAGAAGAAATTGAAACAGATAAAATAATTAAAAAACTGCTTAAAAAAGCAAGGATATATATGAAAAGAAATCAAAAGCGAAAAAGTATTAATATGTATGCCAGGATAATTGAATTAGGTGATTCTCATTTAAGTAAAGCAGTGAAGAAAGAAGTTTATCAATTAAGAAATGATATTATGAAATTTAAATCAGAAGAAAATTTAAAGAAATTGGATGGGTTATATAAAAAAGGAAATATATATATGGATGAAGAAAAATATGAAAAAGCAATGGAAAATTTTAAAAAAATCATATTTTATAATTCTTCCTATAAAGATGTAAAAGAAAAATTAAAATCAGCAAAAGAAGAATTATTTAAACATGAAAAGATGAAGTAACTAATTACAAGGAATAAAGGATTAAAGGAATAAAGGATTAAAAAAACAAGAGGTAAAATATATGAGAAAGATAATATTTTTTATTTTTATTATTTTATATGCTGTTTCAGCATGGGGCATAGATATTGAAAATGTAGTTTATCAGTGGGAGACAAGTAATACTAATTTTGATCGGGATAAAAGTGGGTATATTAATATAGGAGATAGAATAAGATTTGATATTATATTATCCGAGTCTTCACCTACTATTAATGATGCAAAAGTAGATATTGGAACAGTTTATGAAAATATTCAATTATATAATGATGGAACACATGGTGATACAAATTCTACTGATAATGTTTATACTGCATACTGGACTGTTCCTGAAGGAACTACCATACATGAGGCTCCTGTAATAGGACATTTCTGGGAGGGTGCTATAGAGAAAATTAAAACTTGTGATACTCCACTTTCATTTGATGCAGAAAGACCTAGAGTAGATAATATAGGTGTTTCACCTAATTCTTTTAATCCTTATATTGAATCCTGTGAAATTGCTTATACAATGAGTGAAACAGTTGATAATGTTGTGGTTAGGATTTATAAAGATTTCAGTACAAATAATCTTATAAAAAAATTACAGAAACCTCCCCTTGAGGCAGGGGATAATTTTATTACCTGGTGGGATGGTAAGAATGACTTAGGTGTTTGGGAATACAATCCTCCGGATAGAGATTATCATATAAGAATAACATGCCGTGACCAGAGTGGAAATTATTCTCAAGGTCCCTGGAGCACAGTTAAAATTAGTACTATAAAATTAGAAATTATTAGTCTTAATATTACTCCAACACCTGTTTCACCAAATGGTGATGGAGTTAATGACAGGATTCATATTAATACTAAATTTATGATGTATTCCTGGGATGGGGCTAATAAAAAAAATATTTTTTTGGCACAGATGTCAAATTTAAATCTTACTGCAGGGAGTAATTTTTCAGGTAATTCTTTATTTGCTGATGGTGATTTGTTATATTTTTGGCCTTATGTACAAACAGGTTTTGCAATATATGATGCAAGCGGAACCACATTAAAATTTCAGCCAGGTAATGATTTAGATAATGATGTAGATGGTGATATGTACTTTTTAAATATTTTTGATAATATCTATGGTTCTACAAATTATGTTTCAGATGGGGATAAGGCAAATGACTGGGAAACATTAGCTCCCTTATATGATGATGGCATAGGAGGACATGAAATTGATTATGGTAGCGGTGGTACTCAACAGTATGATGGTATTTTTACAGCAGCACATAGTTTTGCAATAGAATTATTAGGCAGTTGGGATGATGGTGTTTATATAGTTCGTGCTGGTGCTGAATTAACAGGGATTAGGGCAGAGGAGAGTCCTGTAGATGAAAATCACATAAGTGTTCATTTTGCACCTGAATGGAAAGGGGGATATATAAATGCTGACATGGTTCAGGCTACTTTTGAAGTAGATAATTCTGACCCGTATGGAGTGGATAGTATTGCCCCTCATGTAGAAGCTGTTTTTCCTGAAGCTGATTCTAAAATTGTTTACAGATTATCCCAGGTTTCTGCTTATATTCAGGATAATGTTGATGGAAGCGGTATCAGCTTGCTTAAATCTGATATTTATTTAAGTGATGCTTCAGGGAGTAAGATATTAGGGAGAAAAATTAATAATGGAGTAGATGTGATTTCATGGGAGTTAGACACTCCTTTAGATATTAAAGGAAAGTATTATATTAATGTACTGCCTGTTGATAAAAGAGGGAACCAGCCTGCTGATTTTTTAAAATATTCTTTTGAATTGGATGTAATAGATGATGGAATTAATACTCTTACAGTAAATGATGGCGGTACTGTTGTTGATGATTTTGGTAAAGTATATTTAACAGTACCTGCTTATGCTGTAGAGCAGGATTTAAGAATAACTGTGTTTAAACCTTTTTCATTGCCAGGAGAGCTAACAGCTTATGGCGGGATTCAATTTTTACCTTCTACAGTTAATTTTAAAAGACCTGTTGCTATAACTTTGTATTATACTCAAAATGATAAAAAAGATTTACCTTCTGGAATTACAGAAACAGCATTGAGAATTTATAACTGGAAAACTGATAAATGGGAGTATCTTGGCGGAAATGTAAATGTTAATAATATGTCAGCTACAGTTTCCGGTATACGAAAAATTAATGGATATTATGCTTTATTGCCTGAAACAGTTGGCGGCTTACCTGGTGAAGTGCTTTCTGATGTTCAGGTAGATAAACCTTTTAAAGAAAATGGATATTTATCATTTAAAGTTTCAGGTTCTATATCTTCTATGAAATTATTAATCTATACTCTTCAGGGGGCATTAATAAGAGATGTTCCTATTGATTTAGGTTCAATTAATAATGCAGGATATTATAGCCTTAAGTGGGATGTTGTATCAGGTAATGGTGTTATTGCTAATAATGGAGTTTATATTTTTAGGTTTATTGCCCAAAGAGCTGATGGAGAGCAGAAAATTGTATCTAAAGCAATTCCTGTTATTAAATAATATATGAAAGCAAGTATAAAATTAATAAATTCAAAAACATTTATACAAAGATTATTTGGTCTTATTTCTTATAAAAAATTAAATGACAATGAAGTAATGGTTATAAGAAAATGTAAATCAATACATACATTTTTTATGAGATTTTCTATAGATGTGATATTTACTGATAAAAATGGTTTTATTTTAAAATTAAAAAAAAAATTAAAACCATGGCATATTTGCCTGGGACCCTTAAGAACAAAAGAAGTATATGAAGCTAAAGCTGGTTTTATAGTAAAAAATGCTTTAATAAAAGATGATATGATATGTGATAAATTAAAAATACAGGAGATGGTTTAAGCCCCATCCTCATGCATATGAAATAATTATATTATTATGTATAATTGAAAAAAAGGAATAACTATAATGAAAATGCTGAAATTTGACTTATTTAAAAAGGTTCAAAATTTTTTATTTAAATATAATATCATTTTTAATTATTATTTTCTCTCAATTACCTTTTTAGTTATTTTCACTTTTATTTTAATCAGGATTATTGGCAGCAATGTTTTAAAACATGAAGAATATATATTAAAAACAGAATTTATAAAGCAGCATAAAAGATATACTAAAGATATAGCTGATAAAATAGTAAAATATTTTGAAAATCTTGATACCTTGTCTATTATAGATTTAATAAATAAAGCCGGGAAAGAAGATGATGCAGCTTATGCTTATGTTCTAAATCAAAATAAGGAAGTGATTGCTCATACAGAGCCATCAGAAATATTAAAAAAATATAAAGATAATTTTATAAATGATAAGTATTTAAAACATTATGTTAAGAATATATCAAAAGTATGGCATAAAGAAAAAAAATTTAAAGACAAGCCTATTATAAGATTTACTATGCCTATTATATTGCAATTTGCCAAAGATAATACATTTAAGGAATTAGATAGAAGTTCATACAATGATGACGATCTTCTTATGGAATTAGATGCTAATGATATGGATTCTTTAATAACAAACACAGAGTTAATTTTAGAAAAAGAACATGAAAATAATAAAGAATTTGGTATTGTAGGAGTATTCCATATTGCTTTTTTTTCTGAGAAATTGGATTTTATTTCTAAATTTTCGTATAAACAAGTGAGAATTTATTATATTATATCATATATTTTAGCTGTTCTTTTTGGTTTTTTTATTGGGAAATATTTAGAAAATTCTTTTAAATTAGCTGACTCAACTCTTGTTTCATTGATAAAAGAAATAAGGACAGAAGAGATAAATACTGGATTACGAATAGATACTTTTAAAAAATTATTTATGAGAATTAATCAGTTTGTAACAGAATATAAAGAAATATCAGATAGATCTCAACAAGATATAAAAGATATTGATAGAGTTTATGATATACTGATTCCCAAATTATGTGATAATCTTAAAGATAGTATTATTATCACTAATAAACATTTAAAAGTTGATTTTATTAATAAACAAGCTTTATCTTTACTAAATAAAAAAGAAATAATAAAAGAGAACATAAATGAGGTTTTAGCTCAATATATGATGGTTGTGGATGAAATTAATAAAGTAGTTGCATCAGGGAAAGATAAAGTGTATTGCATACAAACAGATAATAAGAATTTTAATCTAATTCCTTTATTTATAGATAATAGTTTAAAAAAATTTATTATTATTATTACAGATAAAAGTAAAATAAAAGGAAAATATATAGTTTTAGAGAAGAAATGGACTCAAAGAGAGAAAGAAGGAGAAAAAACAAGTGAGAACACAGCAAAAGGAGAAAAGAAAAAAACAGAAGATATAAAAAATAAAATATCCTCAAGGTTAAAGGATATATAATAGATTTAAGATTTAAGATTTAAGATTAGCTGGAGGAATAGTTATGGCTGTATTAGATGATAAATGTAAAGTTATTTCCATTTACTCTCCTAAAGGTGGAGCTGGAACCACCACTATATCAATGAATTTAGCTGCAGCTCTTTCATATAATACTAAAAAAGATGTGTTATTACTTTCAATTCATTCCAAATTTATTAAAGACCTTGTATCTTTTTTTGATATAAATTTTAAATATTATTTTTCAAAACTTCCTTTTAACAGAATAACAAAAACATCTTTACCTGGTTATTTAAATCCTTATACATTTCATAAAAAATATAAATTTTATATTTTACCTTTGTTAGAAAAAAATGAAGATATTAAGAAAATTAAACCTGATTATTTTGATAATTTTTTAATCATGGCTAAAGAGATTTTTGATTATATTATAATTAATACTCCTATTGATTTTAATGAATACAATATAACTGCTTTTGATAATTCCAATATGATATTATTAATAGGTGAACCTACTGTACCTGCTGTGATTAGAGTAAAGGAAAGTTTAAATTTGTTTCAGCAGAATTTATACCCTAATGAAATGATAAAATTAATTTTAAATTTTTATGAAATAAAAGGCGGATTAAAAGAAAAGGAATTTCATGATGCTTTATCTTTAGATATATTTTATAAGCTGCCCTATGACCAGGAAGTATTAGTTGATTCAGAACAAATAGGAAAATCAGTGATAGAATTAAATCCTAATTCTAAATTTTCAAAAGCTATGTTGAAATTAGTTGATATTTTAGAAAGAGGTTATAATGAGGATAAAAAAGTAACTTTATTCAGTATTGTTTCTGATGTTGTGCGTAAAAAACATAAATTAAATTCTTTAGAACCATCAGCAATTGATATACATCAATCATCAGATAAAGAAGGGTGGTCTGAATTAAATCAAATTTATAATCAGACTAAACTAAATATACATAAAAAATTAGTTACTGAAATTAATGTAGAAGTTGATATAGAAAAAGATAAATTAATTGCAGAGACCAGAAGAGTTATTGAGAAACTTCTTTCAGAAGAGAAAAATGCTCCTCAGGATAGAGCCGCAAGAGAAAAATTATTAAAAGAAATATTAGATGAAGCATTAGGACTTGGCCCTCTGGAGCCATTATTAAAAGATAAATCAATAACAGAGATTATGGTTATTAATAAAGATGAGACATATATTGAAAAAAATGGAAAACTTCAAAAGACGAATATTCGATTTTTATCAGATACTCAGCTCTTAAAGTTTTGCGAACGAATTGTTACTCCTTTAGGCAGAAGGATTGATGAAAATTCTCCTTATGTTGATGCTCGTTTATCTGATGGTTCACGTGTGCATGTTATTATTCCGCCTTTAGCTATAAAAGGTCCTACTATTACAATACGTAAATTTTCTAAGGAAAAACTTCAGCCGAAAGACCTTATAAAATTTAATTCTGCTGAGGATGCGATGCTGCAATTTATAAAATGGTGTGTTTTAATAAGGAAGAATATCGTAATATCTGGGGGAACTGGTTCAGGAAAAACAACATTGTTAAATATTACTTCTGGTTATATACCTTCAGATGAAAGAATAATAACAGTAGAAGACACAGCAGAATTACAGCTTCAGCAGTCACACTGGGTTAGACTGGAAACCCGACCTCCAAGTACAGAGGGTACTGGAGAAGTTACAATTAGAGATTTAGTTAAATGCTGTTTGAGAATGCGTCCTGATAGAATTGTTGTGGGTGAATGTAGAAGTGGTGAAGCATTAGATATGCTTCAAGCCATGAATACAGGACATGACGGATCTTTAACAACTGTTCATAGTAATTCCCCCAGGGATTGTATAAGAAGGTTAGAGACTCTTTGCCTTATGGCAGGAATGGACCTGCCTGCTAAAGCAATAAGAGAACAAATTGCAGGAGCAGTTGATTTAATTATTCAGCAAGCAAGATTATCAGACGGTTCCAGGAAAATAATAAATATTACAGAAATAATTGGTATGGAAGGTGATGTTGTTACAATGCAGGATTTGTTTGTATTTAAACAAACAGGAATAAGTGAAGATTTTAAGGTTAAAGGATACTTTACAGCAGCAGGTATCATGCCTACTTTTTTAGAAGAGTTGAGAAATAAGGGAATTAAAGTTGACCCAAAATTTTTTAAGGTTAAGGACTGATTGGTGGAATTAAAGGAAAATTTATTTAAGGGAATGAGAAGAGTAATAATAACATTATTAATATTTATATATATTTTTTTATTTAATATAAAAGAAGCAGTTTTTTTGATTAATTTAAAGAATCATCAGAATATAGTTCTGGATATAGTTTAAATGGTGGCTCCATCCACATTTGATCCATTACATCATTTTCAATTATAGTCTTAGGCAGCCATATTTCAAATCCAACTAATTCCATATACTTTTTCCCATATTTATATATATTTTCACCATTAGCATTTAATACTGGTTTGAGAACTGGTTCATAAAGTATTGTGTTATTGAATATTTCAGGATTATCACCACCTAAAACATACCTGATTTCTTGAGAAGTATAGCTTTTATATTCTTCACATAATGGATTAAAACAATGTGAAAGATTTTTTATATCAACCAAAGAAACTATTATTTTGCCGCCATTTTTAACTGTATCATCAATATCTTTGTATATATTTTCAATAGGTAATGAACCGAATTTAGCATTCCCGCGAAATGCATGAAAGTTATATTTATAATAGATATCTGTATTTTTTATACCATGATAAGTTTTTTTATCAGGAGATAGTGGATTAAAAAAGCCAAGTACCATATCTTTTTCTGATATATTTAAATTGTTCTTATTTAAATTATTTAGCATATCTTCATGACTTGTTTTTATAAACCCATCCTTTTTTAAGTAAAGATCACTGTCTTTTACACCCATAGGGATTTTTTTTACTTCTTTAGCATTTCTTATAAAAGGAATTTTTTCACTATTCATTAAATGACCAAAGTATACACCTGGTATTTTTTCTGGTATAGGGTCTTCTATTATAATTCCTTTTTTTAATTGATTATAATTAAATACTACAAATTTTTTATAAGTGGAAGGTGAATTTATCCAATCTTGTATAGTACTTAAAGCTGCATCTGCTGGCATATCATAAAATTGAGTACCTTTATTCTCTTTTAATATTTTTTCAATTTCTTCTAAGGTTTTAATTTTGTTAAAACCTCTTTCTTGAGCCATGGCTTGAGGAGCATCTACACTACTAATTATTTTTGCATCCATAGAAGGTTCTGTACATCCTCCATAACTACCATATACTCCTGTTTTTTCATCTGGCCGTTTATGGTGTCCATCAGCCCCATCAGCATATTTTCCAAGCCCAACTTTTCTTAACAGTTCTGCTCCTTTTTCAGCATGAGTATTAATTATAGCTTTTTCATCTGGTGTAAGATTTTTTTTATTTAATAAATATTTAGAGATATATACTTTTCCAATATCATGGAGTAATGATTTTATAAATAGAGATCTTAGTGCACTTAAAGAATATTCCATTACTTTTCCTATGGGCTGAGACATCATTCCCACAGTTATACTATGTTGACCACTAATTGGATGATATTTATTTAGGTAAGCTAATAACAAACGTGTTTTCCCCCAATCTGATATATTATTCATTGAGTTGATTTTAGTTATTACATCATCTACAGTAGAACAATTTAATATTTCATTTAATCTATTTGCTTTATTTACTTTTATCGGTATTGTTGTTTTTGATACTATAGATTTAGTTGGTATTTGATATACACCATCTATTTCAACTAAATCTGTTATATTTTTTCCTGGTTTTATTTTAGAAGCTGATACTATAGGCTTATTTACCTGCTTAGCTAAGCTAAATGCTATTTCATCAGCATTAGCACCAACTGCACCTGGAAGTCTTAATCTGCTTGTTTTTAATGGTATAGCAAAGCGTCCAATTATACCTGGTGTTGCTAAATATATAGCTTGACGAACAAATTCTTTTCCAATAGTATATTTAGCTCTTGCTCTTATAATAGGGTCTGGAGATTTAATATCATCTCTTAATTTTTTAAGTACAGGGATACTCTGTCCCATTTCTCTTACTATATCACCATAAAATCCAAAAGGAGCTTTAGCTTTATTTAAAGCAAAAGTAAAAGCATTCTCTTTAATATACATACCCATTCCTATTGTCATCTTTGTAATATCCCCATAGACACCAAAGAGAGATGTGTTCTTAGCAGAATTATTTATATCCTGACAGGCAAATTTAACATAGTTAAGATTATCATTATATGTTGATATTACAGATTTTTTTCCAGCATTAACTATTCGTGAAGAGATGTTTGCTAAGTTATTAATTATTGAATTATCAGTAGTTAAAGTATCTGAACCTTTTTTCCACCAGTTTTTAACTACTCCTTGTATGTTTTTAAAAAAATTAAATACAGTATTAATAGAAGTGCCTTTTACACTAGAGGCAGAACTAAGAGAAATACGAGCATATTTTACTATTTTTCCATCAATAACTTCGCTTCTAACTTTTTCCAATTCAACTTGAGCTGATACACTATTGGAATCATTATCAGCTTTTACATCTGCTGTTCCTTTATTTATTTGAGGAGTTGAACAAGGTTGTTTTTCACCAGAAGGAGCATTTGCTTGTTTAGTACTTGTTTTTTTAGCATCAAAACTTGCTTCATCTGGAGTATTTGGAGAAGCATTAAGAATAAAATAATTATTAAATCTGAAAGAGAATAAGAATGATAAGATTAAAAGCAACATAACATTATGATTAAAAAATTTTTTTCTTTTCATAATATATACCAACTAAAGATTTTATTTCAGACAAATATTACCGTTATCTATATACATATTATATGACAACAATAATTCAAAAAGAGGCAAAAAAAATTAAAGGATTAAAGGAAAGAGCAATCTTCTAAATGTATTTTTCTTTTATTGAAGTTAAAAATACCCCACATACTGTAAGAATAATCAGGAAGTTTATAAAGTTTATATAATAAATAATTATTATTATTTATGGATGAATCAATATGATATATGAATTTATCCTTTATACCAATTCTATTAGATAAAAGTTCATAATTATTTTTTTTAATAGAATATTTATATAAACCATATTTAGTAATATCTGGACCTGTGGTTTTAATGAAAAGAATTTCATTATTATACCAATAAGCATTTAATACTTTGTCAGTTTTTTCTGTTTTAATTAATTGGTTTATTTTAAAATCTTTTAAATTCATTAAATATATCCCACTATTATCATATTGATCTGAGAATATAAGCTTTTCTTTATTTTTAGAAATACGTGGATTAAAACCTGTATCATTTAATACTTTAATATTTTGATTATCAAATTCATATAAGTATATTCCACTTAGTATTTTTTTTATACTTAACCCTTCAAATATATTATATCCTTTTCCATAAATCCAGTATCCTCTTTCAAAAACAATACATTTATCGTTTTTACCCCAATTATAATGAAAACCATTTTTAATAAGTAATTTTTTATTTCCCCCTTTTTTGTTACATATCCAGATCATATTAATACCTGGGTCAACTGCAGGACTTTCATTCCAGATTAAATATTCTTCTTTATTAGACCATAAAGGTAAAAAACCTTTATCAGAGATTTTTATGGTTTTATTATCATGAAAATCATATAGGTAGGTACCATTTATTTCATCTATCTCCTGGTTTGTATTTTCTCCTGTTGGGAAAATAGAATAAGCAAGTTTATCATATTTTTTATTGTAATGAGCTGAAAAAATAAACTTTGAAAAGATTTCTTTTTCTTTGGAAAATAATAAATGTTTAATAACTTTATCTTTATCTTTTTTTATATTTTTAGTGATAATATAAAAATTTTTATCTTTAATTTTTATATCAGCATAAATATTTTTAATTTCTCTACCAGTTCCTTTGATCATGACTAATTCATTATTATTAATCCAATGAGGGTCACTATACCATGTAACCTCATTTTTTTCATTTTGCAATACTAAATTTTTATCATGGATTTTTTTATTAAATTTAATTTTTTTAATTTTTGTATAAAAGGTAAACTTATCATTACGGCTAATATATTTCACCTTAATATCCTGAGGAAAATATATATCATTAAATTTTTTAATATTAGCTAATTCTGCTTTAATTATATAAGGATAATAAAATTCCCCTTTAAGCTTATCTTTGATTTTTATCTTTTCTATTATATTTATCTTTTCTGCTATGCCATAATACATATTTATAGTAAGATTTATTTTTATGTTCCTATTAAGTGTTAACAATAAATGATAGTATTGATTTCCTTTCAATTTTTTTACTGTAATATTATCTGATTCAACAATTTTTTTGAAATCAATCTTTAAAGGTAAAAATAAAACTGATTCATATACACTAATAAGCCAGCTTATTAATTGATAATACTTTTTTTGAGCTATTCTTGTTTTATAATTTCCCCAGATTTTAAAATCCTTATCCCTTATTAATTCTATACCTTTTGTTTTTATTTTTAATTTATTTTGTAAAAGGGAATTGTATAATTTTGCTTTTTTAATATGCAATTGAAAAGTATTATTAATTTTTCTTTCATCTATCCATGTGTCAGAAAAAGTCATCTGAATGGTTTCTATTTTAAAATAATTTTTTTGAATTTTGTCTATTATTTCTTTTAAAGAGTAATTTGTTTTTAATTTTATTTTTTCAGGATCATTATTATTTGAATAATAGAAAAGCGTATAAAGTAGAACACTTATAATAAATATAAATATAACAATAAAAATTTTAAGAAGTTTACTTTTTTTCATACTTAGTGTCCTTTTATTTTAAAATAATTATAATATATTATTTTTTAAAGTCAAGAATTAGAAAAAAGTAAAGAGTTTGTAACTGTTTTTTATGGGATTTTAGATATTAAGCAAAAGATTTTTAATTATGCAAATGCAGGACACGGGCATCTTCTTATTTATAATAGTATGCAGAAAAAATTAAGATATGCAAAATCTGATGGGTTTCCTGTAGGTGTAGTAGAAGATCTAAATTTTAGAAAGCAATTAGTAAATAGAAATTTAAAAATTAATGTAAATGATTTAATTGTTCAAAACACTGATGGCGTAAATGAAGCAATGAATAACAAAAAAGAATTTTTTGGTGACCGTAGATTTTATAATGCCATAATAAAATATGAAAATCTACACTCCCAAGAATTTATTAAATTAATAAGAAAGGATGTATTAGAATTTACTCTAAATGCTCCTCAAAATGATGATATTACATTGATTGGAGTAAAGATGATATCATAGAATTTTCTATTGTACTTTCAATTAAAGGGTTAAAATAAAGTTGACAATCAAAAATTTTTATTTAGATTATATCCATATTTATGAGAGATATGGATTTAACTAATTATGAGGAATTTAATGTTAAAGCGGACTAAATATTGTGGAGAGGTAAAAGAGAAGGATATTGAAAATGATATTACTGTCAATGGCTGGGTACACTCATGGAGAGACCATGGCGGTGTTATATTTATTGATTTAAGAGATACCACTGGGATCCTGCAAATTGTTTTTAATCCTGAAGTATCGCCTGAATCTCATGAAGTTGCTGGAAAATTACGCAGTGAAGATGTTATTGTGGTTAAGGGAGTTGTTGAAAAAAGATCTGAAGAAACAATTAATCTTAAAATCCCTACAGGTAAAGTAGAGGTGAAAGTTTATACTATTGAAGTGTTAAATAAATCTAAAACACCACCTTTTGAAATTGATGAGCATATTAGTGTTGGTGAAGAGCATAGACTGGCATACAGATATTTAGACCTCAGACGGCATCATCTTCAGCATAATATAAAAATTAGACATGAAGTAGTAAATGAGTTTAGAAATTTTCTTAATAATAACAGATTTTTTGATATAGAAACTCCTATTCTTAATAAAAGCACTCCGGAAGGTGCAAGGGATTTTCTTATACCCAGCCGTGTGAACCCTGGTAAATTTTATGCCCTTCCCCAGTCACCTCAGATTTTCAAACAGATATTAATGATTGCTGGTTTTGATAAATACTATCAAATTGTTAAATGTTTCAGGGATGAGGATTTGCGAAAGGATAGACAGCCTGAATTTACTCAGATTGATATGGAAATGTCATTTATTGATGAAGAAGATGTTTATCAGGTTGTTGAAGAGATGTTTAAATATGTTATAAAAAATGTTTTTAATAAAGATATAGCCCTTCCTTTTCCACGTTATACTTATGATGAAGTTATAAATAAATATGGTCTTGATAAACCTGATTTCAGGTTTGATCTTCCTTTAACTGATATTACAGACCTTGCTGATAAAACAGATTTTATGATTTTTAAAGAAACAGTATCTAATAAAGGTATGGTTAAATGTTTAAATGTTTATGAAGGGGCTAAATTGTCAAGAAAGGAGATTGATGATTTAACTGCTTATGTTTCAATATTTGGTGCTAAGGGACTTGCATGGATTAAGATTACTGAGAAGGGACCAGAATCAGTTGTTGTGAAATTTATACCTGAAGCAATAATGAAAGAAATAATGAAGAGAGCTGGCAGTAAAGTTGGGGATATTCTTTTTTTTATGGCTGATCAGCCAGGGGTTGTTAATGACAGCCTTGGGAATTTAAGAAATAAAATTGCTGAGATGTTTAATTTAATAAATGAAGATGAGCTTAACTTTTCATGGGTGCATAATTTTCCTTTAATGGAATATGATGCCATAGAAAAGAAAATGGTTTCCATACATCATCCTTTTACTCATCCTAAGATTAAACAGGATGATACTGGGACTGAAAAGGAATTAATTAAAATTTTAAAAGACAGTCCTGAAGCACTTTATGCCAGAAGTTATGATTTAGTATTAAACGGAGTTGAACTGGGAGGCGGAAGTATTCGTATTCATAACAGAGAATTACAGGAAGAGATGTTTTCTGCACTTAAGTTGAGTAAAGAACAAATGACAGCTCAATTCGGATTTTTATTAGATGCACTTCAATATGGTGCTCCTCCTCATGGTGGTATTGCTTTTGGTCTTGACAGGTTTTTAATGCTGATGTTAAAAGAAAATTCCATCAGGGATGTTATCCCATTTCCAAAGACACAGAAAGCAGTTTGCTTAATGAGTGATTCCCCTTCAGAAGTAGATGAAAAGCAGTTGAAAGAATTAGGCATTAAGTTGAATATAGTTAAATAATTGAGGCTGTGACTCTGTGTCTCTGTGGCTTCTTTAATGACAAACTATGAAAAAAGAAATTACTATAGAAAATCATCATATTTTATCTGACATCCTTGGAAGTGAAGATAAGTTTTTAAAAATAATTTCCAAAAGTTTTGATGTAAAGATTTATGCTAAAGGAAATAAGATAATTTATGAGGATGACAAAGAAATTAATAAAGTTGAAAGTTTGCTTAACCTGATTATCAATACAGTTAAAAAAGGTTATCGTATTAATTCTTATGACCTTACTTATGCTATTAAACAGATTAATAAAGGGAATGAGGTTGATTTTACAGAAATTTTTTCCAAAGGTATAAGGGTAGCATTAAAAGGTAAGATCATTTATCCACGGACATATAAGCAGCTGGAATATATTAATGCAATATTTAAACATGATATTGTAAGTTCAATCGGTCCGGCAGGAACAGGTAAAACTTATTTAGCCATGGCTGTGGCTATTAATTATTTAATAGAGGAGAAGGTTAAAAAAATTGTATTAACCCGGCCTGTTGTAGAAGCTGGCGAGAGCCTGGGGTTTTTACCTGGTAATCTTGAAGAGAAGATTAATCCATATCTGCGGCCGCTTTATGATGCTATATTTGATATGATGAGCTATGAAAAGTTTTCCCGTCTGTCTCATACAGAGATGATTGAGATTGCTCCTCTGGCGTATATGCGGGGCAGGACTTTAAATGATGCCTTTATTATTCTGGATGAAGCTCAGAATACAACCCCTGAGCAAATGAAGATGTTTTTAACCAGGGTTGGTGTCAATTCCAAAGTTGTTATAACAGGGGATATTACACAGGTGGACCTGCCGACTTCTAAATTATCCGGTTTAATTCATATTCAGGATGTGTTAAAAAACATACAGGATATAAAATTTATTTACTTTTCATCCGATGATGTAGTTAGGCATTATCTTGTACAGCAAATAGTTGAGGCATATGAAAAACATAAGAAAAAAGATTAATGAATATTTTAGCGAATTTACTGAAATAATAGAAAAATATAACCTGTCTTTTAAATTAATACTTACTTTTTTTTTATTTTTATTGGTTTTTTATTTTTCCACAAGCAGATTCAGGAAAGAACCCTTTAATTTAAAAGTAGGGGATATTGCTCCTTATGATGTAAAAATAAAGAAAGATATAGAATATGTAGATTATACAAAAACAGAGAATAAACGTCAAAACCTTGTTTCTAAAATTTCCCCGATTTTTAGTTTTAATCTGGAAATACTAAAAGAGGAAAAAGTAAAGGTTGATGAATTTTTTGATAAAGTAATAGAAATTGATAATGATTATGACCCTTTTGAAGCAAAGATTGACCGGGCAAGGAAAATAAAATTGTTAAAAAATAGAAATCTTGCCAGGGTTGTGTTTTTAAATTATAAACAGAATAATTTACGGTATAAAGTTAAAAATATTCTGGATAAAATGTATAAAATAGGGATTACAGATCTGAATTATGATAATATTAAGTCATTAAGCAAAACAGGTAATATTATTAAAATTTATAATAATGAACAGGGTGAAGAGATATCCATACGGGCAAAAATAAATGACCTGTATTATATAAAACAGATAAACTATTTTACTGTTGTGAAGAATTTTTATAATAATTTAAGATGGGATAAAGTGAATTTTCTACAGGTCTATATAAAAAAGTACATAAAACCAAATCTTTCTTTTAACAAAAAATTGACTGATGAGAAAATAGTTAATGCCATTAGTTTAATCAAACCTGTAACTAAAAAATTAAAAAGGGGTCAGGTTGTTGTACGGTATGGTGAAGAAATATCTGAATCGGATTTTATAATTTTAAAAGAAGTAATAAAATATTCTTCTGAGACTAATGTTATACGAGGATATTTTATAGTCCTTCTGGTTTTTTTTATTTTGTCATTATTAATTTTTAAACTTTATGCCAGACATATATTTTATAATTTAAAAACATATTTATTTTTATTAAGTTTTATACTGGTATCATCCATTACAAATTATTTAGCCCCGAATTTTAATAATTTCCTGCAAGCTAAAATCTTAAACAGTTTTTATGTCCCTATAGGCGGGTTTGCTATTTTAATTAACCAGCTTACTAATTATGCTACATCCTTCTGGGTTCTTTTTTTTATAAGTATTTTAACCATGTTTTTAATTGGGTTTAATTTTATTGACTTTATAGTTATACTTCTTGTGGGATTATTTGCTGTTATATTATCCAGTAAATTAAAGAAGCGTATTTATATGTGGTACCAGGGAATCATTATTGGATTATTTTATTTAATTTTAAATATAGGTATTTCAGGTATAAGCAATTTCAGTGACCCTCAGTTTCTGAATGCCATTCTTATAGGATTTTTAAATGGAATTATTTCAGTAATCATAAGTATGGGGCTTTATCCTCTTTTTGAAAATCTTTTTAATATGTTAACAGAATATAAATTAAGGGAACTTTCCGATTTAAATCTTCCTATTATGAAACGGCTGCTGATTGAAGCACCAGGGACATATAATCATTCTATTTTAGTAGCAAATATGGCTGAAACTGCAGCTCAAACCATTGGGGCTAATTTTCTTCTTGCAAGAGTGGGCGGTTATTACCATGATATAGGCAAACTGGATAATCCGGAGTACTTCATTGAAAACCAGATAGATAGAGAAAGTAAGCATAAAAAAATAAAACCTTCCATTTCAAGTTCTATTGTTAAATCTCATATTAAGTATGGTGTTGAGATTGGTAAAAAATTAAAGCTGCCAATGGAAATAATTAATATTATTAAAGAACATCATGGTACTACAGTTATTTCTTATTTTTATAAAAAAGCCCTGGAAGATAAAAAATCATCAAAGGCTGAAACAGTGGATTTACTTCATGGTTATAAATATGAGGGGCCAAAACCTACCAGTAAAGAGGCTGCTATAATTATGCTGTCTGATTCTGCTGAAGCTGCATCCAGAAGCTTGAAAAAGCCATCTTATTCCAGGATTCAAAGCATGGTAAGGGAGTTGATTAATGAACGTTTCTTAGATGGTGAAATGGATGATTGTTCCTTAACTTTAATGGACCTTAAAAAGATTGAGGAGAGTTTCTCTCATGTTTTATCTGCAATGTTTCATACAAGAATTGAGTATCCTGATAAAAGAGAGATTAAGAAATTAGAAAATGAAGATTAATATTTCCAGCCATTCTTCTTTTTTAAAATTTAATAAAAAAATAAAAGAAAACATAATAAAATGTATAGATTATATCTTGTGTCAGGAAAAGGATAAAGGCAATAAATTATTCAAGAGATTTTTCAAAGAAACAGGATTTAACAATATACAGATCAATCTTTTGTTTGTTGATGATGAGGAAATGATTCAATATAATAGTAAATATTTCAACCTGCATTTTTCAACAGATGTTATTGCTTTTTCAATGATTGAAGGAGAAACTATAAAAAAAAACAGTATCATGGGTGATGCTGTTATTTCAGTTATGAGTGCTGAAAGGAATTTCAAAGATTATAATCATACTTTAGAAGATGAATTGTTTTTTTTAATTACTCATGCTGTATTACATTTGACAGGATATAACCATGATAACGAAAAAGGCATTATGAGGCAAAAAGAAAAAAGATATTTTAATTATATTAAAAAGAATATATTATAAATATGTATTATAAAGATGAAGGTATTATTTTAAATTACCATGATTGGCACAGTTCTGACAGGATTGTTGTAATTTTTTTAAAAAAGTACGGGAAAATGAACTTTGTCTTTAAAGGAGTTAAGAAGTCAAAGAGTAAAAAGTTAAATACAGCAGACATAGGGAATTATGTTGAGCTTTTTTATTATAGGAAACATGCAGACCAATTGCCTTATATAAGAGAGATCAATGTGAAAAATCATTTTTACCAGGCAAAGAAGAATCATATTAAATTTTTATACTTACATTTTATTTCTGAGTTGCTATTAAATTTATTGCCGCAGGAAGAAGCTAACATAAAATTATTTAATTTTTTTTTAAAAGTTTTATTAATATTACAGAGAATATCAGAATCAGAACTTGAGAAATTTATTATTTATGTGGAATACAGGTTAATACAAGTATCAGGCATTTTACCTGATTTTCAAACTTGTTCACATTGTCATTTAAAAAAGGATAAGCTTATCTATGAATATGACAGTAATGTTATGATTTGTGATAACTGTGGGCTCAAACATTCCTCTCAGAATATTATAATTGATAAAAAAATAATGGATAATATTACAAATATTAATAAGCATAACATAACAGAAATTGAAAGTTTAAAGCTTAGCAGCAATAATATAAAAAGTATGGATAAAATTTTTAAAAACATTATATATAAGTATTTAAATAAAGAATTAAAATCGTATAAAATATTGCAAAAAATTATGGAGGACATAAAAGGATTGTAGTTCAGTAGTAATTCAATTGTAGTTTTTAAGGAGCGATATTAATATGGAAGAGAAAATAAATTCAGATTTAATTATTAAAAATATAGCTCTTCAGTCAGATTACAGTTATAATGAAGTTAAAAGGTTTTATAATATTATAATGGAGCAATTCATGGAATATCTTAGAAATAAAGATAAAATTGAACTTAGAGGATTGGGGACATTTTATACAAAAGAACATAAAGGCAGGTATGTAGAGTTAAAGACAAAAATAATTGACAGTAAAAATCATTTTGTTATTTTATTTAAACAAAGTAAAAAATTAAACCAGAGGATTAATGAAAATGTCAATAAGCAAATCAATGAAGAATTGTAATAAATTTGATAAATCTTTATTAAACATTTTAGCTTGCCCTGTTTGTAAAACAGACATAAAATATAATGCAAATACAAATCAGTTGATTTGTAAAAAATGCAGGAGAATATATCCTATTAGAGATGGTATCCCTGTTATGTTGAAAGAAGAAGCAATACAAAATTAAATATAATTATTTTTTAACCTGCTTCAAAGGATGTTTAATGAAAAAATTAACTCTTTTAATTATTTTTATAGTTGTTTTAGTATCTTTTTTATATGGTGATTTTAAGAATATAAAAGAGAAAAGGTATAATATTTATTATGAACATAGTTTAAATCTTTTCTCACTGGATTATGTTGTGAAATTATTAAGCATTATGGATGATGAATTCAGTAAAAAATTTGTTTTTACTAACAGAGAACTGATTAATGTTTACCTTTATTGTGATACAGTTAAATTTATGAATGAACAAAAAGCAATGTGGTGGCAGAATTATGAGATTAAGTCTAATAAGGTTTGCATTAATAATATTGATCTTTTACTTGAAAAAAATTCTTTACATATCTTATTGAAATATATATTTTTCAAACTTAATTTAAAAACTTTATATAATGATAAGCTGCCTGTATGGTTTATAAATGGTTTAGCTATTTTTTATTCTGACAAACAATTGTTTAAACAGCAGAGTTTACGGTTTACTGTATTTAAAGAATTTATTAATAAGTTGAGTAACTATACCACAAAAGAACAATGGGAAGCAGCGAATTATTGTTGTTATAAAGGTATAAAATATCTTGTGGATCAATATGGTGAAGATAAAATAAGAGAGTATATTGGCTCCATTAAAGATGAAAAGGAGTTTAGAAATAAATTTTTTAATTTTTTTGGAATAACCTACAAAGAATTTATTCGATTTGAATTAAATTTGCAATAATAAAAAATCCGCATGAAAAAAAAGAAAATTTTGTTTTTTATTATTCGGCTTATTGTTACAGTAATACTTTTATATTTCATTTATCATAAAATTGACCTTGCTTATATAAAAAAAATATTAAGTGGAGCCAATTATTGGTATTTATTTCTTTCATTGCTGATTTTTATCTTCAGCAACATAACAGGGGCTATTCAATGGTTTTTTCTTTTAAAATCCCAGAGGTCCAATCAACTTCAGTTTTTTTCCATAATAAAACTGTATTTATTTTCTGCATTTTTTAATAATTTTTTATTAACCAATGTGGGTGGAGATGTAGTTAAGAGTTATAAAATGATTAAATGGAAATATAAAAAAAATATTGTATTTTCATCAATCATCTGGGATAGATTTATCAGTTTATTGATTTTGATAATATTTTCTTTTTTAGCTGGGTTTGTTATTTTTAAAAAAAGTATCATTCTTTATAGCTTTTTTGGATTTATATTTATCCTGTTGTTAATTGTATTATTAATCAAGAAATATAATATGGGCACTTTGCTTTTAAATTTAGTTAATATTATAAAACATGAAAAAGTTAATTATTTTTTAAAGGAATTTTTTGCCTCGTTTAAGATTTATTTACAGATATCAAAATTCATTACTTTTTTTTATTTAACCTCTTTTTTAACCCAGTTTTTAAAGATTTATTTAATGGTTTTTATTGCACAGGCACTTTCGCTGCCGCTGCCATTTCGGGAAATTTTTTTTATTATTCCTATTATAGGGATTGTTTCTGCTTTGCCTATAAGTATTAATGGGCTTGGTGTTAGAGAATATATTGGAAGTACTTTATTTATGTATTTAAATAAAGATAAAGTCATTATCTCGATTTTTATTACAATCGGGAATTTAATTATCATTTTGGGAAATCTTATGGGAGTAATTTTTATGTTTGAAAAAGATAGAATACATGCAGAAAGTAATTGATTAGAAAATAGAAGTTGATAAAAGAATATATTACGGTATAATGTTATACAGGGTAAATGGTGAAGAAATTAGTAAAAATTATTTTTTCTTTATTACTATTCGTTTTTTTATTAGATGCTGACCTTTATTCCGGATTAGAAGGAAAAATCAACCTGCATAAGCCTCTGTTAAAAGTAACTGTTCTAGATGTCTGGCAGGGTGACAGCATACTGGTTATTTTTCCAAATAAAAAAATAATGCTTGTAGATGGGGGATTAGGGGGTACTAAATATTCCCGTTTTGATGCAGGTAAAATGGTTGTATCTCCTTATTTAAAAAAGAAAAAAATTTCAAGGATCCATAATTTAATTATGACTCATCCGCATAGTGATCATATAGGAGGGCTTCTGTCAATGTTGAAAAAATTTAAAATAGGTCAGGTAATGGATAGTGGTATGTCTTATACAACAGAAATATATTTAAATTGTTTAACTGTTATAGATAAAAAGAAAATTAAATATATAATCCCTGAAACAGGTGATCAGATAAATTTAGACAAGCGAGTTAAAGTAAAGGTTTTACACCCGGCAAAGGATTGGGAATATTCTGACAATCCAAATGATAACTCCATTGTTTTAAGGATTAAATATGGGAAAGTCAGTTTTTTATTAACAGGAGACATAGAAGATAGAGCAGAGTATAATCTTCTTGAAGAAGGAGTAACCCTATCATCCACAATATTAAAAGTACCTCATCATGGCAGTGATACTTCTTCTTCAGATGATTTTCTTGATGCAGTTGACCCGGAAGTAGCAATTATCAGTGTAGGCA
Source organism: uncultured bacterium (assembly GCA_965373035.1). GTDB lineage: Bacteria > Spirochaetota > JAHITG01 > JAHITG01 > JAHITG01 > CBDVEP01. The sequence continues at coordinate 4,797 of CBDVEP010000021.1, read as the reverse complement.
GGAATAATAAATTCGGTCATCCTTCTCCTTCTGTACTGGCAAGTTACCAGGACCAGGATATAAAAATTTACAGAACAGATTATAATGGTGATATAACCTTTATAACTGATGGAGCACATTACAAGGTTGAGACAAAAAAACGAAAAAGAAAATAAAAGGAGTGACTATTGGCTTTTTATCTAAAAGGAAGGCAGTGGAAATTTAAAAATAAAATTTACTTAATGGGTGTACTTAATATGACACCTGATAGTTTTTATGACGGTAGTAAATATGGTAGTTATAAAAATGCAATTAGTCAGGCTGATAAGTTAATAAGGGAGGATGTAGATGTCATTGATATAGGAGGGGAATCCTCGCGGCCAGGGGCAGAAAAGATTTCCCATGAAGAAGAAGTAAAGAGAATCTTACCTGTTATTAAATATATTAAAAAAAATTACAATATACCTGTATCTGTTGATACTTATAAATCCGAAGTTGCTTCTATTGTTCTAAAAGAAGGTGTAGAGATTATTAATGATATATCTGGTTTAAGGTTTGATAAAAAAATGGCAGAAGTGATTGCTCTATATAAAGCTTCTGTAATTTTAATGCACATTAAAGGGACACCGAAAACCATGCAGAAAAAACCCCGGTATAAAAATTTAATAAAAGAAATTATAGACTATCTTGCAGAAAGTATAAAAATAGCAGTGGACAATGGAATTCAATTTAATAATATTATAATTGATCCTGGAATTGGTTTTGGGAAAACAGTAGAGCAGAATTATATTATTTTAAGAGAATTGAAAAAATTAAAAGTTTTAAACAGACCTATTTTAATCGGGCTATCAAGAAAATCATTAATTGGAAAGGTTCTGAATAATTCCCCTGATGAAAGGTTAACAGGAACTGTTGCATTGAACACTTTAAGTATATTAAATGGAGCTAACATTATCAGGGTTCATGATGTCAGCAAGCACCGTGAAGTAATCCAATTAATGGAGTATTATTTTAAAAGTAAAAAAATTAAATAATAGATTAATTTACTTTGATAAGGAGACAGATACTTGTTCTGGAGTAATTTGTTAAATATTGTAAAATATTATATTCTGCCTGTTGTTGACATTCTTGCTGTTGCTTATCTGCTTTATAAAACATATATGATTCTTTATGGCACAAGGGCTATTCTTGTTTTGAATGGATTATTCATTATAGCTGCTATTTATTTTTCTTCAGTTGTTTTACAGCTTGCGACATTAAATCTTCTTATTAAAATTTTTATTACTTATGGTGTGATTATGTTCATTGTTGTTTTTCAGCCTGAAATAAGAAAAGCATTAATGCGTGTAGGTGAGAATAAACTTTTTTCGTCCTTTGCCAAGGATGATGTTTCAACTTTATCTGAAGTTATTGATGCAGTAAAATTTTTATCTAAAAAAAAGACAGGCTCTCTTGTTGTTTTCAGGAAGAAAGCTGGACTTAAAAATATTGAAAATACAGGTGTACGTATTGATGGAACTGTAAACAGCGAATTAATCATTACAATTTTTTCAAGAAATACTCCTTTACATGACGGAGCAATTTTAATAGAAAATGACCGAATAGCCTATGCTTCCTGCTTTTTACCTTTAACAGAAAAGAAAATTCCAAAAAGAAGGGTTGGTACCAGGCATCGGGCTGCCATAGGTTTATCAGAAGAGTCTGATGCTGTGATTATTATTGTATCAGAGGAGACAGGTCGGATTTCTATTGCTTATAAAGGTGAGTTGAAAACTGATTTTGATGATATAACTTTAATAAATGAATTAACCCGTTTATTGAGGTAAAAAAATTTAAAATGAAAAAGATAAAAAGAGAAATAATTGAATTTTTTACAAAGAACTGGCTGCCAAAGTTAATTGCACTTGTTATTGCAATTTTGTTATGGTTATATATTAATTATGAGCAATTACCTGGAAAATATTTTTCTGTTCCTTTAGAAGTTCGTAATATACCTAAAGGCATGGCTATTGCTCAGTCCTATAATAATACAGTTACAGTAAAAATTAAAGGTCCGGGAGATGTTATACAATCAATAAATGCAAAATATTTTAAAGCTAGTTTAAATTTAACACATGCTGTTATTGGAGAAAATAGATTTCCCGTAGAGGTTAAATTAACAAGAAATATTAAAAGAATTAGAATTGTCTCGAGTAAACCAGAAGAGATAAAAATTAACCTGGATAAATCCATATTAAAAGAATTACCAGTAAGTGTAACTGTTATTAATTCTCCTGCTGAAGGATTTATTAAAACAAGAGAAACTTTTTTTCCAAAAACAATTTTAATTAAAGGCCCTCAGACTATTGTTGAGAAACTGGAAATGATAAGAACTAAACCTATTGATATAGGCGGGGTTACAGGTTCTATTTATAAAGAAGTAGAGTTAGACCTGCCCAGTGAATTTATTTTTACTTATAATTATAAAAGGGTTAATGCTAATATTAATATTAAGAAAAATTATAAAGTCAGGTATTTGAAAAAAATAGGAATAGTTATTAAAGATTTAAGCGATAAGTTTAAAATTAAAAATCAGGATGATATATTTGTTAATATAAAAATTTACGGTCCTCCTGAACGTTTGGCTAAATTGGATAAGGAGCATAATTTTCTTTTTATTAATTTATCTGATATTAGTGAACGCGGTGTGTATATAAGGAAAGTAGAGTATAAAATTCCCTGGAACTGTAAAATAAGAAAAATTGACCCTAATGAGGTAAGAATAGATGTGGAGGGAAAATAAATGATAAGGTTAGGAATTAATATAGACCATGTAGCTACATTGCGGAATGCCAGGGGAGGAATTGAACCCGAACCAGTTGTAGCTGCTGGTATCTGTGAAAGTGCAGGTGCAGATAGTATTGTTGTTCACTTAAGGGAAGACAGGCGCCATATAAACGATGATGATGTGCGGTTAATCAGGAAGGCAGTGAATATAAAGTTAAATCTGGAAATGTCCATTAATGAAGATATAGTTAACAGAGCATTAGAAGTTATACCCAATCAGGCAACCCTGGTTCCTGAAAAAAGACAGGAATTAACCACAGAAGGAGGGCTGGATGTTGTTAAGTATTTTAAACCTTTAAAAGAAGTGGTTGGGGAACTGAAAAAAAAAGGTATTATTGTAAGCCTTTTTGTAGAACCAGATAAGCATCAAATAGAGAAAGCTAAAGAAACAGGGGCAGAAATGATAGAGCTCCATACAGGTCATTATTCGAATCTTTTTAAAAATGATAAACATCAGGAAGAAATAGAGAGAATCAGGGATAGTGCGATTTTTGCTGATAAGATTGGTATTGAAGTAGTTTGCGGGCATGGACTTACCTGCCAGAATGTACCTTTGATTGCACAGATTAAGGAAATTATTGAATTTAACATTGGTCACACTATTATTTCAAAAGCAGTTTTTACCGGTTTGTATCAGGCTGTTGTGGATATGAAACGAGTCATTATAGATAACCGATAAGGAACAGGTATTTTGTTTTATTGATGAAAGGAGTAAAATATGCCAATATTAGTAGTAGGTTCAGTTGCGTTTGATACAATTAAGACACCATTCGGTAAAGTAGAAAGAACCCTTGGAGGCTCTGCTGTTCATTTTTCTTTAGCTGCTTCCATTTTAAGTACAGTTAATTTAGTGGGTGTTGTAGGAAATGATTTCGGCCAGGAACATATGACTCGCCTTCAGGAAAAAGGAATAAATATTGATGCACTTGTTAAACAGGATGCAGGCAAGACATTTTTCTGGGAAGGTTTTTATGAGTATGATATGAACCAGGCGCATACAGTTAAGACAGAATTAAATGTGTTCCAGACCTTTAATCCTATTATACCTGATAATATGAAAGATACTCCATATATTTTCCTGGCTAACATTGACCCTGATATTCAATTAAAAGTTATTCAGCAGGTAAAAAATCCAAAATTAATAGTATGTGATACAATGAATTACTGGATTGAAAATAAAAGAGATCAATTGCTTGATGTCCTGTCCAGGGTTGATGTTGCCATGATGAATGATGGAGAAGCCAGGCAGTTGTTTAAGACACCTAATTTATTAAAGGCAGCCAAGCAGGCATTAAATCTTGGAATAAAAACAGTTATTATAAAAAAAGGTGAGCATGGCGCGTTGATGTTTAGTCATGATGCAATGTTTGCAGCCCCTGCTTTTCCTTTAGAAGAGATCATTGACCCAACCGGAGCTGGAGACAGTTTTGCCGGTGGTTTTTTAAGCTTTATTGATAAAAATAAAAAAGTAAATGACAGAATATTAAGACAGGCAATTGTTTATGCCACAGTTATTGCTTCTTTTAATGTGCAGAATTTCGGAACAAAAGGGCTGGAGAAAGTAGCTTACAGTGACATAAAAGCACGATATAATAAACTATCCCAGATTGCCCAGTTCAAAGGACTTTAACCTTGCACCTTTTGGCACTTTTTTTATTTGACTTTTAATTTGTTAATTATAAATTTAGTAACATGAAGAAGATAAAAATAGAAGGATATGAAATTGATACCTTATTACTTGAAGCTATAGAGCCTGAAGTGGAAAAAGCAAAAAGTAAATTAAAGAAAAAAGAAGCTCTGAAATTACAGGATATAATGATATTATTATTAAAATCACAATTTAATTATATTTCTCATCTTGATGTTTCTATATCTAAACTGGATGTAAAATTTAATGATTTAAAAGAAAACTTTAATGATTTAAAAGAAGATTTTAGTGGTTTGAAAATAGAATTTAAAAATCTTGAAATAAAAATAATAGAAATGATGCGT
>CBDVEP010000020.1:0-26876 GCA_965373035.1 uncultured bacterium | reverse complement strand
ATCATTTAAAGCTAATTTTAAATTTTTCGGATCATCCAAAGAAACATAATTATGAATTTTTTTAAAAAGATTTTGAAGTAATGTAGTTTTTCCTGTTTGTCTGGCGCCAGTAAGGATTAAAACCCTAAATTGCTTTGTTGCTGATAATAATACATTTTCGATTTTTCTATGATAATATTTTATTTATAAATATATACAATACATATTTGATTTGTCAAGTTATTTTTGTATTTGTTTTCATTATATTAAACATTATCTCCCCCCTTCCTTTAAACAAAATTGAAAAAGGTTATTCAGATACAGTTATTTTCACAGATGGTAATATTAACTATGTAGCTCTAAGCCATTACAGGACACTCCGTATATATACACCCCCTGATAAAATGCCTGAATATGTTATGCGGGGCTTTCTTGCTTATGAAGACAGGTGGTTTTATTATCATTTTGGAATTAATCCAGTTTCAATAGTAAGAGCCTTAATTCAAAATATAAAACATGGGAAAATTGTATCAGGGGCATCAACAATAACCATGCAGATTGCAAGAATGATAAATCCAAAAAAGCGTGTTTTATTGTCAAAAATTATTGAAATGCTCAGGACATTACAACTGGAATTAAAATACTCTAAAAATGAGCTTTTAAATATTTACTTAAATCTTATTCCCATGGGAGGGAATTTAAATGAGTGCTATAGGCTAAACAAACAGTAATATATAAAAGACGGTATATTCCACCTTTTAAAGCTCCTCATCTTACTATAAAATTATTAAAAGAACGTAAAAATGAAAGATTAATAACAATTACAATTAATCAATCCAGACAGAAAATGTGTGAGAATATTATAAGTAAATTCAAACAAAAACTTAAAATTAATAATATAAAAAACATAGGTATTTTAGTTATAAATAATAAAACAGGAAAAGTGGAAGTATGGATTGGGGGACATGAGTATGAAAATAAAGATGAAAGTATGATTGATGCTGTTACTATGAAACGTTCTCCAGGCTCTACTCTTAAACCATTTTTATATGGCAAAGCTATTGATTCAGGTCTTATTACGCCAAAAAGCATAATATTTGATGTTGAAAGATATTATTCAGGTTACCAGGTTTTAAATTATGACAAAAAATTTCACGGTCCTGTTACAGCAGCTGCTGCATTAACTTATTCATTAAATTCACCTGCTGTATATTTATTGTCAAAATTAAATAAAGGCAGTTTTTTATCAATAGTAGATTCTCTTGGCTATGATTTAAAATCATTTAAGGGAAATATAGGTCTTTCTGTTGCATTAGGTGCTCATGAGATAAGTTTATTTAATTTAACTAAAAATTATACTGCCCTTGCAAATAATGGTAAAGTTAAAGATGTATTTTATACGGATAAAAAAATTCATATAAAAGGGAAAAAATTATTAAGTACAGAAGCAGCATTTCTAATAAGTGAGATGTTATCAGAAGGGACAAGATTAGATCTGCCGAAGAGCTGGGAATATACACTAAGAAATAATAAAATTGCATGGAAAACAGGGACATCTTTTGGTAATTATGATGCACTTTGTATTGGATATAATGCAGACTATACTATTGGGGTCTGGCTTGGAAATGCTAACAGGAAACCATCAAAAGCATTAGTAGGAGTATCCTCTGCTGCACCTATTTTATTTAACCTGTTTAATGCTATAACTTATAATAAAGATAGCTGGTTTAAAAAGCCATCAAGTATAAAAATAAGAAAAGTAAGTACTGCTTCAGGCAAACTGCCTACACAATATACAAAACATTTAATATATGATTATTATATACCTGGCATATCATCAATGGAAACCTGTAAAAGATATAGGGCATATTATATAAACAAAAATACAGGTTATGCAGTTGTAAAGACAAATAACAGAAAAGTAAAAAAATTAATTATAGAAGTCTATCCTAAAGAAGCAGTTTCATGGGCTAAAAAAAATATCTTATCTTATAAATCTCCTCCTTCTTATGAGCCGGACCAGTTAAAATATGTTAATAGCGAAGGCAGACTAAAAATATTATCCCCATTAGGAAATAATATTTATTATTTAAATAAACATCTATCAAATAAAAATCAAAAAATTCCTTTACTTATAGAACCCTATCCTGATACTGAAAAATTATACTGGTTTATAAATGGTTCATTATTTACCAGTGGTTCTGTCAACAAAGGATATTATTTAAAGCCTAAGGTTGGAAAATATACTCTGATGTGTGTAGATGATAAAGGACGCAGCGGTTCAGTTAATTTGGAAATAAAATTGATAAGATAAGGAGGATAATAAAAAATATGAAAAACAAAGCTGAATTATGGATTAAAAAATTACAGCTAAAACTTCATCCGGAAGGTGGATATTATAAAGAAACCTATCGCAGCAATGAAATTATTAAGAAAGACAGGGATTTTAAAGATTTCGAACTAAGAATAAAAACCCGATTATTACAAAAATTCCCCATGCATAAAAAAATTATTGAAAAGTTATAATAAAAAACCTTAAATTTTATCTGAAAATATCCTGACTTATGAATATTTATGTATAAAAATATGGATGAATATTCTGAAATAAATATTAATGCATATTCCTGTGAAAGTTGCCACCCATTCCTGCTGAATGTTGCCACCCTTACCCTTATTCATTTTTCCCAATAATTTAATATAACCTCTAATTTTAATTTAATAACAGACTCTATTTAAACTTTTAAGTACGATATCTGGTCTTAAAATTTTAGGCATCTATTAAAGGTAAAAAGCTGATACCTTTTAAAACTCAATTGCTCTGTTTATATTCTTTTAATATTCTATCCTGATCTTCAAGAGACTTATCCCCCTTATAATAAATTTCAATAAAATCTATCTGATTTTCCATTCTATGATATGCAATAATCAATCTGATACCGGATTGAATTCCTCCTTTTAAGCATCTACATGCAAACTTTTTAACTTTATAAATTTCTGGATATTCTATTCCTAAAGCTGAAATACGGACAAATGTTTGATTATCAATATTATTAATAAAAAAATTTGGAATTGCATATTTAACAAATATATTTATATCTTCTTCAAGTGTTCTAAAACGCTTACTCAATTTTTTTAAATCTTTATTAAATTTGTCCAGTCTGGTTATTTTAGGAATCATCTTCATCCTAAAGGATATTCTCTTACTGAATAAGGAGATGTACGATAAAAAACTGCTTCATATTCAATTTTTTCATTATCTTTTGTATATTTCCATGGTACATCATCATGAGAATAATTGCTTATTTCGGCAGCATTCTTATCAGAGAGTTTATTTAAGACATCATCAATAACTTCTAATTCATTTGCTTTTAAATTTCTGAGATCTGGTTTTCTTAAAGGAAGATACTTGGTTTGAGGGTATTCAAAATATTTATTTTTAACTTTTATTAGTTCTTTAGCATTAATCATTTTTTCAACTACTTTAGCAAACTCTACAGGAGTAGGACCATAATTGTTTTTAATATAAGTTGCACCGATTAACTGTTCCTCATACTTTTCATAAAAATTAAAATCAATAAAGTATAATAATTTGTAGATTACAGTTTCACCAATATTAGGCTTTGAACCTACTTTGCCTAAAATATATAGAAGAACTTCCTTAAACTTTTGTATATTTTTTTGTGGTACATTGATACGAATTCCCTGTTCTTTTTTCTTATCATTATTACTATAATTAATTTTTATTTCAGGTTGTTTTTTTAAACCTAATAGATTTTCAACTGACATATTAAAGATTTTTGATAACTTTATGAGTTCATCTATACTTAATTGTCTTTGATTATTTTCAATTTGAGTTATTGTCACTCTATTTATACCCAACTTGTGTGCTAATTCTTCCTGGCTTAATTCTTTCATAATACGAATTTTCTTAATGTTTTCTCCTAATGCTCTTTTCATATTCTCACCTCTCAATCATAATATAATCCATATTTTTTAAATGTCAAGTATTTTTACATTTATATGTTATAATATATGACATTATTTTTAGTATTACATAATTATCGAATTATATAATTCGGGATCAACTCCTTACACTTAACATTAAATAATTTTATCTGACATCTAATTTATTTCTAATTGACAATTAATTTAAGTTTTATACCATAAAATATATAAAATTTAAAGATAAAATTATTTATTGGAGAAGTTACATTAAAAGAGTATAATACAGGATCTTCACCTTTAATAAATGAAATTAAAAAATATGGTATTACAGTAGAATAATATAAAAATGCCGATGTACAACGTAAAAATTTTTTTTATTATGTTATGTTACACACCGGCACCTACTCTCTTATTTTATTTTAATTATTCCTTTCTCCTCGATGCTCATCTGTACAGGTTCAAATTTAACTATCATAGGTAATTTAATTGACATGGTTCCAGTTAGCTGGTAATTTCCTTTTTTGCTTTTTAAAGCTTTGATAATAGATTTAGTTAAATTTTTTGAACTAATCTGATTTTTAACAGTCAACAATGAAGTGTTATTTGTTACTTTAACATCAGTAGTAATACCTTCGATTAATTTATCTCCATTTAAATTAAAAATGTAATTGAAATTTTCTAATTTGATCTGTGCTTTAGTTAAATTTTTAAATTCTAATACAAAACTAATATCAAATTTAATATCTAAATCATTAGGTGATATGGCTTTAAAAGCTTCTTCATAATTATTATTTAATAATGCGCTAACAACTCGCATCATAGCAAGTATATCTATCATTTTGCCACTATTTTTAATAGATTTAATAATTTCATCTTTGGAAGGAGCACGAAAAATAAAATTTCTTACATTTAATACAGGTTTTATTGCTGGCAATTTTTCAAATGAACTACAGGAAGCCTTATAAGTTGGAGGAGCATCTGGTATATCGGTTTTAGGGATAGCAATCACAACTTCGCTTTCGATGTCACAGCTAATAAATTCTTTTTCAGAATAATTTTTAATTTTATCCATCATATCAGAATATTTTATTTTTATCTGGAATGGAGTAGAAACCTCATCATCAGCAGGAATAATTATTTTTTTATTTTCACTGGCTTTGTATAGTTGTTGTTTCCCTGTTATAAGACGACTACTAATTTTTTTCACGGCAATTTTAGCAGAATAAGGGTTTTCAATATTTAAATTATATTTTATTGTGATACCATTATAATCAATCCCCACAATATCAAAATCTTCAATATCTACATCAGGTTTATCATCAGCAAAAAAATTGCTCATTGTAGCACAAGCACCAAGTAAAATAAGAATAATAAAAAACATAAAACCTTTTTTAAAAAAACAATTCATAATAACCTCCTTTTTTTATTTGATCTTTATCTTTGTCTTTTCTTCTGATGAGAGAAAATAAAGTTTGGAATTTTTATCTCCTGTATCTCTATTTTCAACTATTAATATTTTAGCACGCTTTTTCATAATAGCAGCATGCCATGTGCTTTTCTTAACATTATAAAAAACATCCTTCTCTAATTTGACTGCCTTAATCATTACACGAGGTTTCTTTCCTGTTCCACCATCTAAAATATAAGCGGAGCCTTTTAATAAAACAAAAACCTCATCTGTCTTATTATGCTGTTCTAAATATTTTATTTCCTCTATGGTTTGATTATCTGAATAATTCAGTACAGCCACACGCCATGACTCAAAACAAATTAATGTCTTATAATCTTCTCCTTCATACTGGTGACGAGTAATACCCATTCCATACCTCTTAATAATAATTTTTGATCTTCCTTAAAAATCTTTTCACTTTAATATCTATTCAAATCATTCTATAAGTCAAGAAAAAAAACATAAGTAAGAAGTAAAAATCCCTCATCTTTTTCTTTTTTACAAATAATATTATACACCGGCACTTTCTCCTTTCGACAAACCAAAAATATCTTGACTTATGGGTATTTATGGGTATATTTATGGGTATATGATACCGACAGTATAACATATGGGTATTTATGGGTAAAGATATGGATAAACACATTAAAATAGATATCAATTCTGAAATGTTAAAATTAATCGCTGAAATTGATGAATTTAAAGGGGAATGGACTTTTTTAAAAAACATAGCGCCAGAAAAATTAAATTCTTTGCGTAAAATTGCAACCATCGAATCTGTAGGTTCATCAACACGCATTGAAGGAGCAAAATTATCTGATTATGAAGTTGATTCATTACTTTCTAATATTGAAATAAAATCATTTAAATCCAGGGATGAGGAAGAAATAGCAGGTTATGCAGAAGCTATAAATATAATCTATGAAAATTTCAATCATATTAAATTTAACGAAAATTATATTAAACAGATTCATGGGATTTTATTGAAATATTCAGCTAAAGATATTCATCATAAAGGTAAATATAAAAAAGTACCAAATCATGTAGAGGCTTTTGATATAAATGGTAAATCTATTGGAATTATTTTTAAAACAGCATCACCTTTTGAAACACCTGAATTAATGAGACATTTAATTGAAAACACAGTCGAATTATTTAAACAAAATATATATCATCCGCTTTTAATAACTGCTTATTTTGTAATCCATTTTTTAGCTATACATCCATTTCAGGATGGAAATGGTCGATTATCCAGGATATTAACTAATTTACTTTTACTTCAGAATGGATATCAGTATATACAATATAGTTCATTAGAACACATTATAGAAGAGAATAAAGATAAATATTATCAAGCCCTAAGAAAATCACAAAAAAAAATTCGAAGTGATAAAGAAGATATAACTGATTGGATTATCTTTTTTATTAATTGTTTAAAAAAACAGAAAGATAATTTATTAAAAAAGATTCATGTTGAATATAAGTTAGATGCTTTACCAGAAATATCAAATAAAATATTACAATTAGCAAAAGAACATGGAAAAATGACTAACCAAAAAATTGTAGCTGTTACAGGATTTAACAGGAATACAGTTAAAGTACATTTAAAAAAATTAGTCCAATCTCAATATTTAAAAAAATATGGTCAAGGAAAAGGCATATACTATACTTTAAAAAAATTTAATTGAATTTAGACCTTCTTTAATATAAATATAAGAGTACCGATGTGTAACGTAAAAAAAATTTTATGTTATGTTACACACCGGCACCTACTTCCTATGGTGAAAACAAATTGACACAATATACTAATATTACCACTACTACACTAAATTGAACAAATAATAACATATTATCTCTGACATATACGATTTTTTTTAACATAATACATTTTCCTCCTATTTTAATCTCCAGTATAACATTCCAGCCAACCGGCACTGATGATTTTCTTTTTCAGGGAATTTGAAAATCGTCTTTTTTTAAAGAAACACGATTTATATTTCCTGATTAGTTTTGCAGGGGAATGACTTGACTGGATTTTTTGATATTCATCTTCATTTCCTGCCCCTAACTTTTTCATTTTTTTATTCCTCCTTTAAATAATTAAATAATTTTAAGCAAAAAAAAAGCCCACTCTATGAGAGTGGGCTTTTTTTAATATATTTATTTGCTTATTATTTTTTGAGATTACCCACTCCTCTCCTGAAATTTTTTAATCACTACTACTATACTTATGTTTAATCCAGTTAAAAACAAATGAAGTGCGTTCATATTTAAAATACTTGTATTCATCATTTCTTAATCTATCTTCCTTATCGGAATTTTTAAATTTCTAATTATTTATTAATATAATTTTTTTAATTTCAACTTTTTTAATGAGCAATGGCATGTGACTTTGTAACAATATTATATTGTCACAAAGTCACGCACTGCCCATAATTATTTAAATACTGCCTTTAATATCCATTGCTTCTTTTCTGCCTTCCTTGCAGAGCTTTGATATTTCCATTAAAGATTTTCTTACCCTGGAAGCTGCTGCTTTTACTTTTTTAACTTCCAGCTTTTCTGCTTCCTGTTCCAAACCTGACATGAGTTCTTTAATTTTGTTTACACTCTTCATATGATCCTCCTTATATAGTATATCATTTACTGCTTAAGTCACTTAATTTTAAAATTAATATAATAAAAGAAATTCAAATGTCAAATTTTAGTTTATACTTCTTGTGAAAATAATATTAACACCTGTATTATTATAATTCTTTATAAGCACATCACCTGATTTAACAGGCAGCTTGACATCCATACTGTATAATTTCCTAAGAAGCGGTTTTATCTTTTCTTTTAAAAGCGGTTTATTTGTCTTAACAGGAATATAAGAATGCTTCCTTGATTTTATTTTAACAACAGCAGTAACAATTCTTCTGGGTGATAACATCTCCTCTTTACCGTAAATTTCTCCGCGCACACATTGATTGCCGGAAACACTTATCTTCTTTCCCTCTGATGTAATTGTTAAATGACAGCCAACAGGGCATGAAATACATATCAATTTTTTTTTCATAATTTATTTCACTTTAATGATAATTCTAAAAAATTCTCCGCCTTCCGTGATGCTTTTTTAAAAAAACCAGGAGTTAAATTTACAGAAATCATCTCAGAGGGCTGCACATGTCTTAATTTTTTCACCTTTATAACTTTATCATTAACCTTAATAAAAAGTTCTGCATTGTTTTTAACAATCATTGACCTGAAATATAACTTATTATCCCTTGCTGCTGCATATTTATTTGGCACAACATATCTAATATTAGCACCAGGTATAACCCTGAACTGTTTTAATTTTTTATTTTTACCCTTAATAAAATCTGCTGCCAGTTCACCGCAATGACGAGCCTCCTCTGAAACAAAATCCACAATATCATGAACATGCAGAACATTCCCGCAGGCAAATATTCCTTTAACACTTGTCATTAAATTTGCATCAACATAAGGACCATTTGTATCATAATTAATTTTTACACCTGTTTCTTCTGCAAGTTCTGTATCAGGAATTAGCCCTACTGAAAATAAAACAGTATCACATTTTATGATAAAACTCTTTTTATACTCAGGTTTTCCATCTATAAGCGGTGTTACCTTAACCTTTTCCACACGGTCTTTTCCATAAATCCTGGATACAACATGATTTAAATAAAGAGGAATGTTAAAATCATTCAAGCACTGGACAATATTTCTGGTTAAGCCTGAAGGGAACGGCATTATCTCAATTACCCCCAAAACATCAGAACCAACCCATGATAGGCGACGTGCCATAATCAGACCGATATCTCCTGACCCAACTATAACCACTTTCTTACCAGGAATTAAACCATCAATATTAATTAATCTCTGAGCCAGCCCTGCTGTAAATATTCCAGAAGGTCTGGTGCCTGCAATCCCAATATTTCCCCTGTTTCGCTCCCAGCATCCCTGGGCAAGGACAATAGCCTTAGCCTCTAACTGAATAATTCCATATTTTATGGAATACCCAAACAATATTTTATTCTCTTTTTTCTTTAAAATCTCAACAGCCATTGTTTCCAGATAAACATCAATATCTTCATAACTTTTCACCATCTTTTCAAACCGCTGGGCATATTCAGGACCTGTGAGCTCTTCTTTAAATTCATGAAGTCCAAACCCATTATGAATGCATTGAAGTAAAATCCCTCCCAGTGTCTCTTCTCTTTCAATGATGGCAACCTTTAAACCTTTTCTGCTCATACTTAAAGCAGCAGACATACCAGCTGCCCCGCCGCCAATAACTACAGCATCATAAAATTTCTTAATCATAAATTTATCTCTCATTATTTTAAAACTTTAAACTTTTACTTGAAATCTGATTCTTAACAATATAACTTTTTCCACCATTTTTTGTTATTTCTTCTATAGGCATTCCGGTCTCATCAGAAATAAGATGTAAAATTTTGTAAGTACAAAACCCGCCCTGGCATTTACCCATTCCCGCGCGGGTATAAAATTTAATCCCATCCAGAGTAGTATGCCCTTTTTCAATTGCTTCAATAATTTCTGCTTTTGATATTTTTTCACACCGGCAAATGATATCTCCATAAGTTCTGTCTTTTTTTATTAATTGTTCCGCATCACAGGGCATATATTCTCTCACTTTCTGGGATTTTTCAAGATAAGGATTAAAATATTTTTTTTCTACCAGTTTAATACCATCTTTTTTTAACAGGTCTTTAACATATTCTCCTATGGCAGGAGAAGCAGTAAGTCCTGGTGATTGAATCCCTGCTACCTGTATAAAATGAGATGCTTTTTTTGAAATATCAATATAAAAATCATCTCCTTTTACTACTGGCCTTAAGCCTGCAAAAGATGTTATTATGTCCTTTTTTGAAATAGAAGGGAGCATTTTCATTGCAAGGGAAAATACCCTTTCTAAATTTTCCGGCGTAGTAGTTACATCTGTCTTATCCCTGATATCCTCTGCTGTAGGCCCAATCATCATTGTGCCTTCCACAGTTGGAATAACCAGTGTTCCTTTTGAATTTTTAACAGGTACAGGAAATACAACATGCTCTGGAAATCCTTTAGAATTCCTTCTAAGCAAATATTCCTCCCCTTTTCTGGGATTTATTGTAAACTTTTCTGCTTTAAAAATTTTTGATATTTCATCTGCATATAACCCTGCTGCATTAATTACATACTTTGATTGTATTGCATCATTATTCTTTGAAATAATACTATAAAGCCCTCTGCTATGTGTCGTTTTAACTACCTGAAAATTTGTAAAAACCAAAACACCATTTTTCTTTGCAGATTCTACTAAAGAAAAAACATACCTGTAAGGTTCAATAATCCCGCCGGTAGGAGCATAAAGCCCCCCTACAACATCTTGATTTAATTTAGGCTCTAAATTTAACATTCTTTCCCTGCTGCATATCTCAATCATTGGGATATCATTAGATAAACCCTGCTCGTAAAGTTTCTCTACTATTTTCATCTCCTCATAGGAAAAAGCAGCAACAATAATTCCAACCCGTTTAAAAGGAAACTGAAGTTCATTTTTAAGCTTTTCAAACATTAAATTTCCCTGGATTTCAAGTTTTGATTTTAATAAACAAGGCTTATGGTGAAATCCTGCATGAATAATTCCTGAATTAGCTTTTGAAATACCAAAAGAGACATCAGCACATTTTTCAAGAAGAGCAACTTTAAGCTGATAAAGAGATAGTTTTCTTGCTATTGATGCCCCACAGACACCTGCCCCTATAATTGCTACATCAAAAATTTTTTCCTTCATAATTTTTTAATCATTTCCACAATACGACCTGACATCTCACCAAGGATTTTGTCAACCCATCTGGGATGAACCCTGAAAATCTCTATAAACACTTCTTTTGGGAATTCAAGACATATAGTCTCATCTTCTTTGGCAACAATAGTTGCTGACCTTGACTTTTCATCAAAAACAGCCATTTCACCAAATAATTCTCCTTCAGAAATAATATTAAGTACTTTATAAGTATTATTAATATTTTTAGTCACATAACAGCTTCCTTTATATACCATATAAATATCATCAGATTCATCCCCTTCCCTAATAATGATATTATTTTTCTCATATTCTTTACCATATTTTTTTAACAGCTCATCTGAAATACCTTTCTCACCCTCAAAACCAAACTTTATTAAATCTTTATCAAATTCATTTTGCATATTATTTCTCCATTTTATTATAATTAATCATGAACTTCAATATTTATTTCTTCGACAAACTCAGCATTAATAATTTTTAAAACTGATGAAAGTGATTTTATAGTGTAAAGGGAAAGTTCCCATATTACAGAACTGGCTGACAGGAATTCTGATTCACTCCATACATAGCATTCCACAGGGCTTTCACATACTGCTTCTGTAATACGGTTGGAACCAGTATATACTTCCGGAATACCCATAATATCCCCTTCGTTTAAAGGAATGGTTATCCTGGTCCCATCCTTTTTAGGGACTTCTAACTGTACCTGTCCTTTTTTTATTAAAAAAATAGCATCATCTCCAACAGGTTCATCTTTTAAAAATAATTTACTGTGTTTTTCATATTCCTTAAATTTGCCTTTCTGAAAAATATGTTCCTGGTTTAACATGATAACTCCTTTTTAAATCATAAATGAATTTTTATTAATCCAACATACTTCTTTTGTATTATACATATAAAAAATAAAAATGCAAGAAAATTTTTGTTTATTCTATCTATAAATTTTATATTGACAAAAATTTATAATTCAACATTATATAGAAACAGATCAAATATAAAGGAGAAAAAGATGTATATCTTAGCCATAGACCAGGGAACAACCGGTACCACAACAGTTATTTATGACCATCAGGGAAAAATAGTTGGAAAAGCTTATAAGGAATTCACCCAGATATATCCTAAACCTGGATGGGTTGAACATGACCCTCTAGAAATATGGCAGACAGTAATTGATACTATAAAAGAAATACAGAAAAAATTTCAGGGGAAAATCACAGCAATTGGTATTACCAACCAGAGAGAAACAACTGTCCTGTGGAATAAAAAAACAGGAAAACCTGTTTATAATGCCATTGTATGGCAGTGCAGAAGGACATCGGATTACTGTAAGCAACTTAAGAAACATGATGCCCTTTTTCATAAAAAAACAGGCTTACCTGTTGATGCTTATTTCAGCGGGACTAAAATTAAGTGGATTTTAGAAAACAATAAAAATATCAACACTGAAGAAATTTTATTTGGAACAATTGATACATGGTTGATATGGAAGCTGACATCAGGCAAAACTCATGCTACGGATTATACCAATGCATCAAGAACACTTATTTTTAACATTAAAGAAAAAAAATGGGATAAAGAATTATGCCAGATTATGGGCATTCCTTTATCTATTCTCCCTGAAGTAAAAAAATCAATTGATGATTATGGAAAAGTAGAGTCTATACCCTTTCTTTCTGGAATCCCAATATACGGGGTTGCAGGGGACCAGCAGGCAGCTTTATTCGGGCAGACATGTTTTACTAAAGGCTCTATAAAAAACACTTACGGCACTGGCTGTTTTATTATGATGAATACAGAAGAGAATGCTATAATCTCAAAAAATGGACTAATAACAACACTGGCTGTAAATAAAAAAGGAGAACCATGTTATGCTCTGGAGGGTTCTATATTCATTGCAGGAGCTGCCATCCAGTGGCTTTGTGATGAATTAAAAATACTGGAAAAGTCATCAGATAGTGAAAAATCAGCTTTATCAGTAAAAGATAATAATGGTGTTTATTTAGTTCCTGCTTTTGTAGGTCTTGGTGCTCCTCACTGGGATATGGAAGCACGGGGAACTCTTGTGGGATTGACAAGAGGAGCAAACCGCAGCCACATTATCCGTTCAGCACTGGAGTCCATGGCTTATCAATCTTATGATGTTCTGACTATTATGGAAAAGGAGACAAATCTTAAAATAAAACAGCTTGCTGTGGATGGCGGCGCCAGTGCAAACAATTTTCTCCTGCAATTCCAGGCAGATCTACTTAAAAGCCCGGTTGCAAGACCTTCCATTATAGAGTCCACCTCCATTGGTGTGGCTTATATGGCTGGACTGAAAGCTGGTGTATGGAAAGACTCTGAAGAATTAACTGCACTTAAAAAAATTGAAAAAGTATTTACTCCATCCATGGATGATAAAACAAGAGAAAACCTTTTAAAAGGCTGGAATAAAGCACTCCGACAAGCCATGACAAAATAAATTGACATTCTGTTGAAAGATGTTATAATTTTTATTCCATTACTACTCTAATTCCTTATAGAAGTATAAATCATACAGCCATTGCTACTTTGCGAATATGTAAAATCTCATCTGCTTCTAAAGACCTGACTGCTGATACAGGGGCAAATACTACTGTTGTTGTTTCGCCTAAAGCATTAAAGGCCTCTAATGCAAATCCCTGTTCTCCTTTTGATTCTTCTGTTGATGGTAATTTTTCAACTATTGTTACAATATCACCTTCCTTAAGGTTACCCTCAGGAATATCTCTTGTTAAAACTACTCTTTGATATAACTCAACACTCATATTATTTTTTCTCCTCCATTGGATATAATGTAACAAATTTTATTTCTCCTGTCTTTAATAACCTTATCCATATCAATATAACTGATATTTCTTTACCATTTGGACCTTTCCATTTTGCTTTTACTTCATAAACAAATCCATAGGGATTTTGTTCTTTTTGAATGGCTTCATTTTCTTTTATTGCTTTTCTTATATCTTTCTCTAATTGTTCCCATTGAGCCAGAGAATACCCTGCATTATATAAATATTTTGATTTATCATCTTCCTGTCTTGGTAATAACAAATAACGGATTATTTTATCTTTAGAAATTATACTGTTAATTGGTAATTTCATAATAAATGATTATATAACACTAATAAGAAAACGAAAGGTGATTTTGAGTTATTGATACATTTTTAATTGTATTTATCATTCCTCATAGTGTCCTTTTTGTATAATTTTTTATTCTCTCCAAACTGTAATTAAGCTTTTTTATTTGAATTGTCAAAAATTTTTTAAACATCCCCTCTGAAAGTAAAGACTCGAAAAGATAATAGACACAAACTCTCATCACTGGATACTATGGCTTATCAATCTTATGATGTTTTAACTATTATGGAAAAGGAGACAAATCTTAAAATAAAACAACTTGCTATGGATAATAAAACAAGAGAAAACCTTTTAAAAGGCTGGAATAAAGCACTTCGCCAGGCAATGACAAAATAATCTTTATTGTATATAACCTATGCGGCTTATTCGTTTGAATAAAGATCCTTCAGAAGAATTTTTTCCCAGGGAAAGATCACTTACAATAGTTTTTTTAATAAAGGTTTCTTTTTCTTCCTTATTAATTATTTCTTTATATGACCATTTATTATGAATAACATAATGCTGGTTTTCATATTCTCCAATATAAAGCATAACATGGCTGGGATCAGGGAGATAAAGGAGTGTCTGAAAAGGCATTATAGAATCCATTAAACGATCTTTATTTCTTTTAGAGACCCTTAAGCTCTTAAGAGATCTAACCTGAGAATAAGAGTTTCTGGGTAGTTCCATACCCATGGTTTTAAAGACAACTTTTATAAAATAAGAACAATCTGTATTAAATTTTCTTCCACCCCATGAGTAAGGCTTTCCCATCATCTTGAAAGATTGTTTTGCAATATTTCGTGGAGTTATTTTTAAATATTCTAAAGAAATCTTTTCATCATTTTTTATAAAGCCTTTTTTAAAAATTAATCTGCCTTTAATATTTCTATCAGGCAATTTAACTTCAAAATATTCATCATTCCTTTTTAAGATAGGTAGTCTGGAACCCATATGTATAGTATTGAATATAATATCACAAGATTCATCTGAATAGATAGGAACATCCCAGTCAAGTGCCATAATAAATGAAGTTGTATGAAAAAATTCCCTAATCTTTTTCTTTTTATAGGTCCACCCTATGTCTTTAAGCCTGACCCATCCCCCATTGTGGGTTGAAAGAACATATCCCCATTTCTTATCCCTGGAAATATGATAAAGAGCTATTGGTTCTCCTGTATCCAGAAAAGAAAACTGAAGTACATCAAAAGGATAATCATTAAGTTTATTCATTACCATCATATCTGTAGGAAAAGCACGTAAATAAGTCGGCTGAATAACAATGCCAAAACGAACTTTTATAGATTTTGGGATTTGTTTAAGATTAACAATTTTACGCATTTTACAATAAAATTTCCTGCCATTTATCCGTTTATTATTTCTGTCAAATTTTTTAAATCTTCTTATCCACCGAAGATTGTATAAAAGATGTCTTCGAATAATAGAACCTTTTTTATACTGTACTTCAGAAAGAGGATGATCAATATATCTTTTCCTTAAAATTTTATTATTTAATTTATTTATTTTTGTTTGTGATAAAATTTCTTTGTCCGGTTCATTAATCTGATTAAGCCAGAACTGAACTTGTTCTGCTGGGATATCATCATTATAATATAAACCTGTCTTGTATTTATTAGCAAAACATGAATAAAACAGCATCAATAAAATTAAAGTAATAAATCTTATATTATTTGGCAAAATTATTCTCTTTATTAATAATATTTACTATTAAACTCGGCAAAAAACATGCATTTCTCAAGTTATATAAAAAGCAGAGAGAAAGTACAGCATACTAACATTTAACGTTTTATTAAAATATTATCTGATAAATGTTAGTATGCGATACTATATCCTACTATATCCAATGCTGGTTTTATTATTTTATCTTTTTCAGCAGGTTTTTAATTACATCCTTGACTTTTTTCAGAGAAATTTTACCATCTTTTTGAGAACCTTTAGAGATATCCTTGAGCTGTTCAGTAGCTTTATTTAAAGCAATTGTAATCTCTTCATGTTTTTCATCCAGTTTCTTTTCCAGTTCTTTTTTTTCTACCAGTTGTTTTCGTAAATCTTTTATAATCTTTTTGGTTCTTCTGAAATTAATCTCTTCTTTAACCATCTGTTTATGATATTTTCTCCATTTTTCCTCAATTCTTTTGCCTACCTCAAGCTGACCTGTTTCATAAGTCTCTTTAAATGCTTTAAAAGTTAAATAATATTTAATAACATTGTATTCAACATCATTTAATGTGAATTTTATAGGCACATCACCTTTTCCTTTATCCCACCGTTTAGCTAAAAAACTACCCCAGTGATATATTGATATGTACCAATCCTCCCTGCCTTTAAACTCTCTCCTAAAAAACCATAAGAGTACATAAGCTACTTTTGTGCTGATAATAGGATCTAATAAATCATTTTTACTTTTTAATTCAAAATCCAGTAATTTTTTTAATCCACTGGGCATTAATTTTAATAGTCTTTCTGCTAAAAGAGCTGTCCCATATTTTACCTGTCCAATACCTATCTCATCAAACGCCCCTTCGGCATAAGGATTAAAAGAAGTCTCCATCTGGTGTATAACAGGAACATCAAATAATCCGAAGTTCAGTCTTGTTGCTGCTTCAAAATTAAAATTAATATACTTGATTTTTTCATCATTATTCATTGCTTTTTTAAATTCAGAGTCATATTGAAATCCATGCACAGCTAAAATTCGTATCATCATTTGCCTATATTTAGATTTTTTTTCCTGCTCACCCATCTGGTCCCAATCCAGACCACCCTTTATAGCTGTCATCTCTGATATAACAGAAGCTAACCGCCTAACATGCCTTTTCTCCTGCCATGTGTATAGACTAAATAAAGTAACAACAGCAATAAAACTAACTACAATAATATTCCTATACTCTTTTTTAAGTATGATTATTTTTGTAGTCTTATCTTTTCTATTAGTCTTTTTCACAGACTCCTCCTCTATTTTTATACCTGACCACATATCTGTATCAATTTAACTTATTAATTTCCGTATTTTTTTATTAACTTCCCTGTCTTTATATGCTTATGAAGATAATAACAAATATTAAAATGTCAACTTTTAAATGGTGTACCCATTTACAAACTATTTATTTCTCTAATTCAGACATGCTTCTGAAGTTAATAAAAGTAGGCTGTGCTTTTTTTATAACAATATTTTGTGGGATATTTGATGTAATGACATCTCTGTTGGAAAATCGAAATTGAACTTTGTATTCTCCTGGTTCTAAAAATATACGCTTTATCTGATAATTTGCAGGGAGAAGTCTCCAGCATCTCAAATCAGGAACCACAGTAGCTGCTACAGCAGCACCTGTTCCAGCACCAATAAGGAACCGGGTTACTTTGGAAGCTAAAAAACCGCCACCAGAAGCTTTTTCTGCTTGATCACTTAGTTTATCTGCAGCAATTGCAGCTAATACTATTTTTGTAGCAATAGAGGCTACATTTTTTACAATGAGACCGGAATAATTATCATTAAAATTTTTTAAAGCTGTTTGCTCATAATCATTCATAATCTCTGTTTTTCCTATTGGAACACTATTCACTAAAACTTCGATTCTTTTTGCTCCACGTATATCCCGTTTCTTATATATAGGAATAGGATTTTCTGCTGTGGTCATCATTGCCATTACACCGCTTGTAGATACAGCAGCACCTTCTGCAACAATAGCTACATGAATTGCTATGCGTAAAGCTACAATGAATACTCCATCTTTCCCAAGACTGCCTCGTGACCTTTTGGCAGGGGATCTTCCTGCCTGATAAATAATAATCAGCTCCCCCATGTCAGGACTATATTTTTTAGGCTTCATTTCCTTATTAAAAGCCAGAACACCCTTTCTCCCTTTTTTATACTTATTCATATCACCTGAATCTTTTTCTTTTACTGCCAGAATATACTGGGAAGGGAGAATACTTTTATTATGAGGATTAATCTTTTTAATGTTCCTGTACTGAACACGGGCATCATTATATTTCCCCAGACTTTCAGAGATAACAGCATCCAGAAAACGTGCTGCTACATTTTGCTTATACCTGTCATCTTCATATTTCATATACTTTAAATCATAGTCCAGTTTCCTAAAAGATCTTTTAGCTGATTCATAATCTCCCAGCATAATATAATTTAAAGCCATATAAAATTTTATAAGAACCCGTTCAAAATTTTCACCCTTAAAATTAGCCTGTCTATCACTTAATAAAAAGGAAAGAGCCTGCTTGGAGATACTGGTTTTAATCCTCTCTGCCATGTCATCAGCTTGTTTAAATGCAATGTTACTTTTCTCATACTCACCTATAGTATGCAAAATTACTCCAGCTTCCATAAGGAACAAAAGCTTATTCTTTTCACCCTCATCATCAACAAGGGAACGTATTTCATCTACAGCAGAACCATACTTCCCCTGATAAAAGTCCATCTCTGCACTTTCCCATCGCTTATACATATCCGAAGCGCATGAGAAAAAAAACAGAAGAACAAAAATAAAGATAAAAAATTTCTTATAATAAATCATACTTTCTTATAAAATTACCAGCCAGTACCGCCGGAGCTTATTGCTTGTTTTCTGTAAACAGACTTATCACTCCATATTACAATCTGAGTGGCAAGTTCAATCAGCTCAGTATTGATAACCTGCTCAACAATTTTATCACCTTTATGCTTGAACATATTTTCAATAATATCAGTTTTAACAAAATAATTTGGGCTTTTCATTTTACCAATGGAAAGAGGTTTTTCAGTTAAGCCGGTCATACTGAACTCAATTTCACTTAATGCCTTACTTCTGGTTTCTGTACGAACTGTAAACACACCATTTTTGCGGAGTTCATGGACAAGATTATTGTCAAAGACATCTGTTGAAATCTGTTCAGATGTATTATTCTTTGTTGGAAGCAGGGCAACAAAAACCCCATCTGGATTTGGATTCTTTTTAAAATGCTTTCCAATATCACTGGCAAGCCTTTTTGCTGATTTCTCCAGCTCATACCTGGTTAATTCACCTGAATCAGCAACAATATCCTCATTTGCATCCAGTCTTTTCGGGCTGCTTGCACACCCTGAAAAACTTAAAAATGCAACAAACATAATTAAACTTAAAGCAATAAATTTTTTCATAGGTCTCCCTCATATAATAAATTATTAATTAATTATAATCCATAATATTCTAAAATCAAATTTTTTTTACATATCTATCATCACAATGGAAAAGAACAAATATAAAACAATTTATTTAATATACATCTGTTTTATAATCAATATATATTAATTTCATCAAACAATAATTATTTTTTTTAATATCCTGAAAATAAAGTATGAAATAATTAAAATCACTGAAATTCCATGTTTTAAAAATAATCTTATTTCCCTTAATAATATAATTCTGATTCCTTTTATAATTAAAGTATATCTTTAAATTGTAAACCTTTAAATCATCAGGTATTTCCACAATAACACACAACCTGCGAATTGTAACTTTAGTTTTTACTTTTGCATTTATCCTTTTCGCTGTAATCATTTTTTTTAAATCTCCTACCATGGTTGAGCGTAAAACCAAATGACGCTGTAGTTTATAAAAATCAGCTAATGAATGATTGTTCCCTTCATGAATGGTAAAGCCATATTTGTAATATACCCTGGCTGTTCCTAAAATATGTTCATTGAAAATCCCATAAGGATAAGCAAAGGAAAGGACATTGACATCAAACATCTGTTCCAATTTCAGCCTGGACTGTGAAATCTCTTCTATTAATTTATTAATAGAACATTTATGCATAAATAAATGACTGCAGGAATGTGATGCAATCTCCCATCCATTTTTAATAAGTTCTTTTATCTCTTTTTTGCAAAGATAATTTCTTGTCTGTCCTGACCTGACCATATTAGATATTAAAAAAATGATTCCTTTAAAATTATATTTTTTCATTATGGGAAAGGCATATTTATAAACAGATCTATTACCATCATCAAAAGTAATAATAATTGGCCTTTTATTCTTTCCCAATATATTTTTTCTCCAATTATATTTAAACTTTTCTATATCTTTTGACAAAATTGTCTCATATCCCTGATTTTTAAAAAATTTTAAATGCCTTTCAAACATCCATGGTTTAGTATTAATATTGTTCTTCATGTATGGATGGACATGATGATAACAAAAAATAGGTATGGTAAAATCTTCAGGCAGGGAAGGAGTTTCTTTTTTAACACAAGAAGTATAAAATATTGTATGGAATAAGAACAGGAAGATTATAAAAATTTCTTTTTTCAATTCTTTTCTTTATAATGGAATTATCTTTTTAATCATTTTCACATTTAGCCTTATATAAATTTCATAAGAATATAGCATTTCAATTTATATTGTCAAGAAAAGGAAGTTAAACCTTTATTTTTTCTAATTGACTTTAAACTATATTACTATAATGTATGATTTGTTACCTGTTCCTTACTTCTTACTTAACAATAAAAATTAATCAATTAAATTAAAAATATATATAGACAATTAAAAGTAAGAAGTAAGGAACAGGCACCTTTATAGGTATCAAATGAGTAATGAAACCAAAAGTGAAATCACTATGTCTTTAGCTTGCTTTTTTTATGCTTTTACAGCTGTAATAGTTAAATATGTTTCTTATTCTTTTACCGGGCTTTTTATTTCATTATTCAGATTTATTACAGGCATTTTTCTAGGGTTGATTGTCCTAAAAATCACAAAACAACCCTTTAAAATTCATAATAAAAAAACATGGTTGTTAAGAGGAATTTTCGGTTCTATTGCCATGGGATGTTATTATACAGCCATTCAGATAACATCCAGTGGTAGAGCTACCCTTTTATTTAATACATATCCTATTTTTGTTGCTTTATTTGGCTTTCTATTTTTTAAAGAAAAAATAAGTATTAACAATGTATTCAGTCTTATTTTATGTCTCTGTGGTGCTATTGTTGTATTCTATGACGGAAGTAAATATAATATTGCAGGTGATTTTATCAGTTTGGCAGGTGGAATACTCGGTGGAATAACTGTACATTATATTAAAAAATCCAGGGAAAAAAATCATCCTGTTATTGTTTATATGGCAGTATGTTTTATAGGATTACTTCTTTTTCCTTTCACCATTAACCAGGCAGTTAATATAACTTTTCCATTATTACTTTTTCTGTGTTTAATCAGCATTTTTTCTTTTATTGCACAGGTATTAATGACTTATGGATATAAATTTATTTCAGCTACAAAAGGAAGTATAATATTTTTTTTACAGATAATACTTACAATTCTTTTAAGTTTTTTTATTGGGGAAGAATTTAAATTAAAATTTTTTATAGGCATTATGTTAATTCTTTTAGGACTATTTATTAATAAAAAAAAAGAACTCATCTACAGCCGTCAAAATTTTAATGTAAAGAAATAAAACACCTCTTTCTATAATAAAGACCTTGACAGTAATAAATATCATATTATATTGTGCTGTGTACTATGAAAATAAAGGAATCAGAAAAATTTATCAGGGAGAAGCTTGAAGAACTGTATAAGATTACTGACCAGTATATCTTATTTTTTCAAACTAATCAGGATTTTATAAACCATTTAAAACATAAATATAATATAAATGAAAAATTTTTATCAGACATTCAAAAAAAGGCAGATGATATTTATAAAAATGTTTCTACTCTAAAAACTATAACAAAAGAAAATTTTTTTAATGAATTAAGACAATTTTTATTTCATAATTACAGTGTTTTTATTGATTTATTAAAAATGCTGTTTTATCAAATCATTTTTTATACAAATAAACAAAATATAATGGATCTTATCTCATCCTCTGATAATCCAGCTTTTGATTTTATTGGAGGGAATTATCTTCTATTAACTATGAATTTTAAAAAAATAAAAAACACAATTAATCAATTTTATTTTAAGGACATAAAATTAAAAGATGAATTAATCATTGATAATAATACTGAACTGTGGCTTGTTTCTGATATGGAACATAATATTTTTCCCAGTGATATAAATAAAATAACAGAATATACTGAAAATGTAATACAACCTACCAGGGAAAAGATATCTTCTGATGATTTTCAGGTGCTCCAGCATGAGGTCAGTGAACTGATTATTAATGCTATAAAACATGGAAATAATAATGATGTTAATAAAATCATTAGATTATGGTATAAATTTCAGGATGATTGTTATAAATTTATTATTGAAGATCAGGGGGAAGGATTTAAAGACCTGGAAAAATGGAATGAATTTAACAGGGAAAGGAACCGTGCTATTCAGATGAAAAACATTAGATTAATGGAAAAATATGCTTTGTATAGACATGAAGGCAGTGATAATACAGAAGGTGGAAGTACTTTATTTGGGGCACTGCAATACTGGGATTCAGGTGTTATTTTTAACAGTAAACGAAATAAAATCCTTACTATGAAATATTTCTATAGTGAATAAAATAAAAAAGACGGACTGTCTTCTACTTTTCTGTGTAAGAGCATATGAAGAGTAATTTACAGAAATGTGGTAATATACTTTATAAATGATTCATTTGAATAAATTGGTCTATTGCACTACTGTCCTTTTCCCTGAGAGTCAGAAACTTAATTCCAATATTATAATTTCTTTGCTCAATTTTTTTTACCCACATTATTCTTCCCCTGGTAATAATAGATTCATTATATCCAGGTATCCTGAATCTCATGATAATAATTGTTCCATGGATTAACTTTTTTACTATTCTTAAATGAATGCCGCCTTTACTTATATTTTTAGATTTTGGTCTGTCGCAAAAAAAATTTTTTTTATTATAAGTCTGAAACCACACTTCAAGAGTACTATCTACTCTTTTATGTTTTCTCTTGTTCATATACAGGCTCCCATATATAAATATTCAACTTTTTCTAAAAATAATATTTTAAGATATTCTGGTTACCCTGAAAAAAATTTAACATTTTTATTACTTTTTTCTATTTACAATCTATTACTTTAACAATAATACATTTCAAAAAAAAATCAACATTTTTTTAAAAATACCCTATAATAAATAAGTTATCACTTTTTATGTAATCACAACTGTAGGGGAGACTAAAGTCTCCCCTACTTTATTGCTTAAAAGTTGTGATAACTTATACATTACAAATACTTTCTATTTATTATATATATTCCTTTTTAAAAGAATGAATGGTTGGAGTTAAATTATTCAGGTTGTTTTCTATAAATGTATTCCAGATGGCTTTTCTTTTATTTAAATTCTTTGACCTCCTTGCATGAGTCTTTAATTTTTTAAAAAGATCTTTATTTTTCTTAATGTTTAAATATGCTATTTTCTCTCTTTCATTAAATATAAAACCAAGATTTCTTTCTATTTCCATATATAATGCTTTTTTAAAAAAAGAAATTACTTCATTGTATTTAGAATAAATCTCGTATGCATAATCAAACACAAGCCTATCGAAATCAGAAATATACTTTAATCTATCAATTATTTTTTTAAGCATATTAATAGCTTCTATATAATCTTCGTACTGACTGAAAAATTCTTTTGCCTTTTCACATAATAAAGATATTAAAGAAGGGGAAACATTCTGTTCATTTCCCTTGATATTCACTTTTACATTAAAAGGCGGCATTACTTTACAGACATGATCAATCAAATTTATAAGGTCAATAAATACTTTCTGTTTCCATAATTTAGCATTAAGAGATTGAAATAATACAGCCATCTGCTTTTCAAACTTTTCTTTATATTTTTCCTCTTCCCTGAAAATTGTTTCAATGCAGGATTGAGTGATACTCTTAAACTCAACCGAGCCATGATCAAAAAAATAAAGTATTTTCATTTTATATATAGGACTTTTAGTCACCTTATTTTCATTTTCAAAGTTTGTATATACACTCTTAGTTACCAAAATTTTCGACTCTAAAGGAGAGAGTTCATTAGCCCTTGATTGAAGACGTGCAACGATATTAATAAGAAATCCGGAGAGAAGTCCTTCCTGTGTAAGAATAAGGGGATTAGTATAATTACCCCCCCCAATACCCGCAGAAATTTTAAACCCTGGAAGATTAATACCGTAACTTGACCTGTCCCTTGTAATTGCATCATCCTTAAAAATTGGTTTTTTAGAAAAGCTATTAATAATTCCAAGGACTGTATTTAGCATAGAAGTAGCTGATGCCCCAACTATAAGTATTTCATCACCCCTCTCCCTTTTTGCCATGGTACCTTCTTCTTTAGCAATTTTGCTTACGCCATTTTGGAGAAATTCATCCAGGCTGTGCAGCCGGGAAAGGTTATTTTTACTTTTCTGGCAAAATTTTGTGTAACCATGTATATCCAGTATGGCAATATATATATTTGAAATTTCAATATTCCTTTTTAAATCACCATAATCAGAATATTTTTTATTTATAATTACCAGCTCCTTCCATAGTTTAAGAAAGTTATATTTATCCATATCTTTAAAAAATCCCCAGTTCAATTCCCTGAAAAGTTCAAAAGCACTTTTAAATACATTTGTTTTATCAAAATTTATTTTTAACTTGTCAACATAATCAGTTAATTGTGAAAAATTAATAAATTCTTTTTTTATAATTTTATTGTACAAATGGAGAAAAAGCTGATTTTCTGATTTAAATTCCATAAATTCCTCGATTTATAATATCACCTTATATTAATATAATATTAAATTATTTCAATTTTTTTTTATTTTTTTTAAATTAACATTGACAAAAATGAATATTGCGGTATAATATATTTAACAATGAAATTACAATTACAACTTGATATTATTATCCCTTTGATAGTAGCTCCATATTGTATTAGTATTGGCATTGCAGTTCTGCAGCGTCTTAAAAGTGTTAAAGAAAAAAAAGAAGGTGTTGCATTCTTTTTTCTAAGCATAGCTACTGCTGCATGGTCTATCGGACCCTTTGTTAATCAGTACTGGAGATATTATGGCTGGATTATTGCTGTCATCCTTGCTAATATAGCTTTAATATATACTTTATTAATTACTGAATTTAAATTAATAAAAATATTTGCTCCCTTTTCCATAATCAGTACTTCAGGTATTACTTATCTTCTTCTATTCCATAATATATATCATCCCTCTTTTCCTGTAAAGTTCGCTGTATTTATTTTCCCCTTTATTATATCTATAAACTATATTTATTATTATTATTATGCAAAGCATAAAACTAAATTTCACTTAAGCATTGGATTAATAGCTACCTTTATGATACTTGGAGGTTTTTTTGACACTTTCAAAGAAACTCTCAACTGGCCGCTTATTCCAGGTGCAACTATTGGTGCATTTGGATTTGTAATAGTAACAGGATACCATATTTTAGGACGCGGGTATCTTCAGTCCCAGGGCTGGTATGATTATGCTATTCAACTGGAACAAAAAGAAAAATTATTAAAAGAAAAATTTAATTTAATAACCAATGCACACATTGATTCTGTTATTGTTCTCTCCCAGACCATTGAAGCAAAAGATCCATATACACGAGGTCACTGTCTCAGGGTACGAGATTTTTCCAAAGCTCTTGGAAATGAATTAGGTTTTAATAAAGAAAAATTATTTTTTCTGGAACTGGGTGCTATTTTACATGATATTGGAAAAATCGGTATACCTGGTATTATTTTAAATAAAAATGGTAAGCTAACAGATAAGGAGTATGATATTATAAAAAAACATCCTGATATTGGAGCTAATATAATAGGAAACATTAATTTTTTCAAGCCTGTACTTTCCATGATCAGGCATCACCATGAATTTATCAATGGGAAAGGTTATCCTCAAGGTCTTAAAAATAACAAGATACCAATAGAAGCAAAAATACTGGCTGTTGGAGATGTCTTTGATGCTATAACCAGTGACAGACCATATAGAAAAGCATATAGCCTTAAAAAAGCCCTCTCTATAATAGAAGAAGCCTCAGGGACCCAGCTTGACCCTGAAATTATAAAAATATTTATTTCTAAAAAAATTTACAAAATTGGTCATAATATAACAAATAAGCTTGCTTTTAATTTTTAAAACATAATACAAAAAATTTATTTTTTTAATCCTTCTTTAAGACCCTTAAAAAAACCTTTCACCGAGATAGCACCATCTTTTTTTATCTTTTTACCAATTTGCTTTGTTTTCTGGATCCCTTTTTTAATTTTTTTCCCTAGTTTTTTCCCTATTTCTACTGCCGCATCTTCTGATGTTTTTACATTCTTCTTTTTAGTGTTCATATTTTACCTCATAAAACACTTTCAGCGTTAGTGTACGAAGACGAAGGGGCAATCTCAAAAATCCCAGAGCAATATAATAGTACGGGAGACTAAAAGTCTCCCCTACAATCTAATAGATTGCTTTGTCGCTTTCGCTCCTCGTAATAACATTTGCCATGATATCGATAGCCTGTTCAAGACAATTTAAAAATTAACATCTGTTATTTCATTTTTATTTCTTTATTAAAAATGCTAATTATCCCATTAATCTTCGCGACTTTA
>CBDVEP010000019.1:0-26981 GCA_965373035.1 uncultured bacterium | reverse complement strand
ACGGATTTGGAAGGAGCGGAAGAAGGTATTCTCACCAACAACAACGGTTCTGTCTTCTTCCAGATGGGATTCATCAATGTCGATCCGAAATTTGAAAATCCTGCATTCAATAACTGTCATTTGAAAGAAGGTTCTACCTGCATAGATGCTGGTAATCCGGCTACTGAATATAACGATATTGATGGTTCTGTCAATGATCTGGGAGCTTATGGCGGTACCTTGGGAGATTGGAAATAATAAAAATAATATATTTCATTGTGAAGAAGATTTTTTAAAATATTTAGAATTAATGAAAGAAAATAAAGAGAAAAATGAGTTAAAAATATATCATTATACTTTGATGAATAACCATATTCATAAGATAATAAAATCAAAAGATGGAGAAAAATTAAGTAAGGCAATAAAAAGAATAAATATAAGTTATGTAAATTATTATAGAAAAAAATATAAAGGGATAGGACATTTTTTTCAAGATAGATATAAAAGTTTTATAATAGAAGAAGGGAGATATTTATTAGAATGTGGGAGATATGTGGAGTTAAATCCAGTAAGGGCAGGGCTAGTAAAAAGACCAGAAGAATATAAATGGACAAGTTATAGAGTATATGCAAAAGGAGAAGGAGATGAGATAGTGGATTTAAATCCAGAATATGAAGGATTGAGTGAAGATAAAGAAAGCAGGAGAAGGATATATCAACAGTATATTATGGAAGGGATAAAAGAAAGGAGAGAAGAAGATAGATTTTTTAAAGAAGGAGTATATGGCTCAAAAGAATATATAGAGGAGTTGAAGAAGATTGGATTAAAAACAATTTGGTCACACAAAGGAAGACCAAAGAAGGAGAGGATGATAAGCAATGAAAAATAGAACCGTCCCCTTTTTTTACCCTTTTTTTACATAGTTTAATCGAAACAGCTAAAGCAAATGGTCTTGAACCATTCTGGTATTTACTGTATCTTTTTGAAAATTTACCTACAGCTTATACAGAAGATAATTACCGCAATTTACTTCCCTATAATGTTGATAAATCCAGCTTGAAATCACCTCATATGTAGAATGGGATTAATATGACGCTTACGAATAAAAAAGAATGCAGAAGAGATACCAGCAGTAATTCCAATAATATTATATATTGGGGATGAGAAATGGAATGCATCAGTAAAGTTAAGCAAATTAATAGATAAAGAAGTTTACAGAATAGTAAGAGAATATATCCCGGATATAAGTTGATAGCTATGATGGGGTCCGTCCCCAATTTCTCCTTTTTCTTCTTGAAATTGTAAATTGAGCTAATATATTCATATCATGGTTTTTATAAATCCTTATTTTTTATTTGCTCTTGTTTTTGCTTCAATCCCTCTTGTCCTTCATCTTATAACAAAAAAGCAGATAAAAATTTTAAAGTTTCCAAGTTTAATTTTTATAAAGGAATCTCTTCAGAAAGAATCAAAGAAAATCAGAATTAAGGAATTGTTATTACTGATCATAAGAACTCTAATAATAATTTTTATTATTTTAAGTATTTCAAAGCCGGTTTTTTATGCTGATAAAAAAGAGCAATTAGCCAAAGTTTTAGATAAAGAAAAGAGTATTGTTATTATTCTTGATAATTCTTACAGTATGGGTGTTATATCAGGCGGGGAAGACTTATTTAAAAAATCAAAAAGAATAGCTTTGCGGATTTTAAATAAATTTATAAAGGATAATGATAATATCTCTTTGATATTATCAGCAGATGTGAGTAGAGTTAAGTTTTATGATTTAACTTATGATAAAGATGAAATAATTCAATATATTAAAGATGCAGAAGTATCCCTTTTAAATAATAATTTATTTGAATCCCTTCTGGATGCTAAAAAGATACTGGATAAATCAAGAAATCCTCAAAGGATCATTTATCTTATAACAGATATGCAGAAATTAAATTTTTTTCAAAATGAAAATTTTATTTATCCACATATAAAAATTAAATATCCCATTTTTTTAATTAAAAACAGTGCAGAAGATAAAAAAAACAGTGCTGTTGTTAATAATCAAATACCTTTTAAATTAAATTTTAAAAATGACACTGTTTCTTTTTATCCTATGATAAAGAATTTTTCATTTTTAAAAAATAATTTGATAATAAAAACAATTATAAATAATGAAGCTGTTAATCAAAAAAGTCTTTCTTTAAACTCTCATGAAAAGAAAAGTATTAATGTGCAGTATATTATTTCTTCAACAGGTTATTTAGGCGGCCAGGTAGAAATTGCAGATGGTGATGATTTGATATATGATAATCAATATTATTTTGTTCTTTATGTTCCTGAAAAAATAAATATGAATGTATTAAATAAAAATAATGAATTATTTTATGTTTTAAATGCAATCAACCCTGCTTATGTTTTAAATAAAAAAGTAAAAAGTTATATTAATATTAAAGAAGTTAAAGATTTCTCTTCCATGAGAATGAGGTCAGGGGATATTTTAATATTTAATTATAACCAGTTAAATTTTTCAGATATTAAAAAAATCAGGAGTGTTTTACACACCAGCAGTATTTTAATGTTTCCATCTAAAGATTTTAATATTAATAATTTTAATTCTGTTTTGGCTAAAACAAGCATGGTTGAGGGTTTGGTATTGCATAAGAAAGAGAACAGGGAAAAGCCATTTAGCATAGAATTTGTTGATTATACGCATCCTGTATTTGATATTTTTAAGGATATAAAAATATTTAAAAATACAAAAGTATATTCGTACTTTCGATTAAAATTAAGTGATATCTCATTGAACACAAGAATTCTTGCCAGGTTTTCTAATGGGGACCCGGCTATTATAGAATACCAGACTATTTCAGGAAATAAAGAAACTAAAAGTAAAATTATTTTTTTTACTTTTCTTGCAGATGTCAGGTGGACTGATTTTGTTTATAGCCCGAATTTTCCTCCTTTAATTCATCAGTGTATTAAATATCTTTTAAATAAATCTGAAGAAGATTATTTAAATAAATTTCAGACAGGGCAATCTATAGATGATGTTTCCTCTTTACTTAATAATAAAACTAAAACTATTGAGCCGGTTTTAGGAGAAAAGGAAAATTATATCAAAGATAATATTATTGTTCAGCCAGGGGTTTATAAAGCAGGAAATAAATTTATTGCAGTTAATGTTGATTACCATGAATCAGATTTGACTACTCTTCCTGTTGATGAACTTATTGAAAAATATAAAGGATTATCATTTGTTACTTTTAAAGGTAAAAAGGAAATAGAAGAAAAATTATTTTTATCACATTATGCCAGACCATTATGGAGATTATTTTTAATACTTGCTTTAATTTTTTTAATTGCTGAATTAATAATAGCAAATGAGCTGTATATGTATGTTAAACCGGTAATTGATAAATATAAAAAAAGATAATCGACCTTTTTTTATAAAATAAAAATTTTGAAAAATTTATCAATATAAAAAATTGACAAAAGACTATAATTATAGTAACTTATGATTGATACTAAGGAATTATATTAAAGGCATGGTATTATTATATTAGGAGGTGACTGTGTAGAATGAAAGAAATTTTATCTTTTTCTGAGATTAAAGACCGATTTGATTCCGAGTGGGTGCTTATTGGGGACCCTGAAATCAATGATGAACTTAACGTTAAAAAGGGTGTAGTATTGTGTCATAGTAAGGATAGAGATGAAGTATATAGAAAGGCGAGAGAAATACACCCAAATCACTCTGCTATTTTATATACAGGTAAATTACCTGATGATGTGGCGGTTGTATTATGAAAATTACATTTGACCATACACAAGGTTTAATTATTATCCCCACTTGATTATATGGATCTCACATAGATACGATAGTCCGTCTGGCATTGGATACAGGTGCGACTGGTTCAATGATTAACTGGGATGTAGCAGTACTTCTAGGTTATAATCCTGCTTCTACAAAAGATCGTATCCAAGTAACAACGGGTAGTGGAGTAGAATTTGCACCTCGTATAGTAGTTAAGAAAGTCGAAGTTTTAGGAAGGTCTCTTGAGAATTTTCCAATGCTTTGTCATACACTTCCTTCTAGTGCTACAGTGGACGGTTTGTTGGGTCTCGATTTTTTTCGTGGGGTATGTTTAGTAGTAGATTTAAAGACAGGAATCATTACTTTTGATTAGGGTTGTTCCATAACCTGTAGTGAAGGGGTCGATAGACCCCGTTTTAAAGCCTTTGGATTAATAATGGAATGGGCAAAATTACATCAAGAGCAATTGCTTCAGGATTGGAATCTGGCTAAAAACAAGAAACAACCATTCAAAATTGAGCCTTTATAATAATTATACAAGGAGGATTAATATGTATTTTGATATTATAAAAGCTGTTTATATAGAAGATTATAAAATCAATCTTACTTTTGAAAATGGTAAAAAAGGGATTGTTAATCTAAAACAGTATGTTGGAAGTAGTGAAGTCTTTTCCAAGTTTTCTGATATGAAATATTTTAAGAGTTTTAATATTGAAGATGGTATATTAACCTGGGGGAAAGGAGAAGTTGATATAGCTTCTGAAACACTTTATTTAAAAGCAACTGGTGAGAAAACAATAAAGTGGGATATAGAAGAAATGAGTAAGGTTATGTTTTTCTTATATTTTTTTCTTGCCTTATGATTTTTTTTTATTAACATAATAAGCTATGATTGATAAACTTGAGAACCTTTTTATAAAAAATAAAATACTAATTTTTACCTTTGGTACTGTTATAATATTAGACAAATTAACCAAGCATTGGATTAAACTGGCTTATATCCCAGGCGAAAGTCATAATGTTATTGGTAATTTTTTTAAAATTACTTTTATTGAGAATGAGGGTATTGCTTTTGGTATTTTTTCAGATTGGAACCATCCTTTAAAGCCAGTGTCATTATTAATATTAAGCATTGTAGCTCTTGTTTTTATAATAAATATTTACAGTAAAGCAAAAAAAATTTTTCTTACACAAATAAGTTTTGGTTTGATTTTAGGCGGTGCTTTTGGAAATATATATGATCGTTTAATATATAAAAAAGTAGTTGATTTTTTAAATTTTGGTATTGGCGAATACAGGTGGCCATTTTTTAATATTGCAGATTCATCCATTACAATTGGTGTTATTCTTATAATGGTATTAATATTTATAAAAAAGGAAGAATTATGATCCCTATATTATTTATTATTCCAAAATTTTCAATACAAATATTTTGCCTTTTGATTTTTTTCGGGCTTTTATTGTTCGTTGGTATTTTCTTTTATTTTAAAAAACGTGTTTCAAGTATAAAACAGTTAAAAAATGATCTAACAGGATATTTTGTTTTTTATCTTGTTATATTAACTTTACTTTTTTTCTTTGGCCCTTTTCCTGTGAGAACTTATGGTGTGGCTGTTGCATTAGGTTTTTTATCTGCCATTATGGCAGCACGCAGATTATGTCTTAAGAGTAGTATTAATCCTGATATTATATTTGACCTTGCTGTGTACATTTTGATAGGTGTAATAGCTGGTGCCAGATTATTTTATATTGTTTTTTATGAGTGGAATTACTTTATTAATAATCCTTTAAAGATACTTGCGGTATGGGAAGGAGGGTTGGTTTTTTACGGAGGTCTTGTAGGCGGTATATCTGCAGGGTTATATTATGTTAAAAAAAATAATCTGAATATATTAAAAATGGCTGATATAATAGGTGTTGCCCTTCCACTGGGATTGTTTTTTGGTCGTTTTGGATGTTTAGGTTATGGATGTTGTTTTGGTAAAGTTTGTCCACAGTCCTTTCCTTTTAAAATTAGATTCCCTGCAATAGGGCATAAGTTAATTGGCTATACCCCGGCTTTTGAAAAACATTTGTTAAACGGCATTGTTACTTCTGCTGATAAATTTTCAGCTTATGTTTATCCAACCCAGATTCTTTCCAGTTTAAATGGTTTAGTGTTGTTTATAATTTTATATATCTTATTTCAGAAAAAAAAGTTTGATGGTAAAATAGCAGGGTTGACCTTAATATTTTATTCTATCACACGATTTTTAATTGAATTTTTAAGGGTTGAACCACAATTTATAGGATTAAGTGTTTCTCAATGGATAGGTGTTGGTATTTTTATTTTCGGAATATTATTATTAAAATATGCTAAAAAGGTTTCATTAAAATAATCTTATGACACATTTAACAATTTTAACTGCATTAACAGCAGGGTTATTATCTTTTTTATCTCCATGTGTTTTACCGATTATTCCTGGTTATATATCTTTAATAACCGGCTTAACATCTAAACAATTAATTGAAGATAAAAACAGAAAAAGTATAAAAAAATCAATTATTTTTAATTCCCTGCTATTTATTCTTGGATTTACTTTAATCTTTATTTTAATGCAGGTGGTTTTAAAAGGAATACTATTTTTAATTAACTCTGTTATATTGAATTATATTTTTGGCGGTATTATTATTTTATTTGGCTTACATACACTGGGTCTTTTTAAAATTAAATTTTTATATTATCAAAAAAGTATGAAAATTAATACTAAAAGTGTTGGAATATTTGGTTCATTATTAATAGGAATATCATTCGGGTTTGCATGGACACCTTGTATAGGGCCTATTCTGGCAGGTATTCTGGCTCTGGCAAGCACACAGCAAACATTAGCCAAAGGTATTTTTTTATTACTTGTTTATTCCTTTGGCCTTGGTATTCCTTTTTTATTAACAGCTGTTTTTATGGAATATTTTTTGGAATTTTTATCAAAATTTAAGAAAAATTTGTTAATTGTTGAAATTATAAGTGGGTTATTATTAATTATTATTGGTATTTATATTTTAACTGGTAATTTTAATAAATTAAGTAGTGTTTTTTTATAATATTCCAGAGAATAAGAGATAAAGTATTAAAATAGCCAATAAAAAGGTTATTCCTCCAATAAGCCAGATAAAAAAATCTTTACTTCTATTATCCACATTTTTTTGTTCAAGTATGGATTGAGTACCTGGCAGACTGCTAATTTGTTCTTTTGATTCTTTATCATCGACTCTGATTTTTTCTTCTCTTATATCATATTTTTTTATTTTAACCTGTTCTGCTTCTAATGATTTTCCATAAATCCCGGGACCAATTTCTACCATGAGTTCAAATTCACCCAGGGCATTCATTGATATACCTTTTACAGTTCCTTTAACAGGCATTATTTCCCCTTCTGGAGTACGGGCATTTAATAAATCAATAAAGTAATTCCCTCTTTCAGTTGCACCATCAATTTTAACCATTATCATATCCCCATTTTTTATTTCAAAAACTGGTATCCCACTAACTGGAGCCAGTACTAAATTAACCGGTAAAGTAACAGCACCTTCTTCAACTTTAAATTTTTCTGTTTCTGCCTGTCTGATAGCTTCTTTTTTTAATTCCTCTTTTACTTCTTTTTCTTTTCTTGCCCTTTCGTCCTTAATTTTTATTATATCTTTATGGGAGATTTTATCAAAATTTAGTTCTAAACTAACCATTTTATCCAAGAGACCTCTAATAAGAATATTAGTTAGAGTATGTTCAACTTTATTCATTTGTTTATTAGCCATTGCCTCAATTAATTCTTCTGCAATATCCTGTCTTATAGAGTTGGATAATAATAACTGAAGGTCATGAGAAGTATTAACAGAAATTTCTCCCTTCCATTTTAATTGAGTAATTTTATCTTCAAATTCATTCCATAGAGTTTGAGTTGAGGTTTCATAGATACCACTAAAATGAGATGCTGCAACAAGAACATTATCAATTGATTTTTGAGTTAAAGAAAAGGACATAATAAATAAGCCAAAAGTATTACTATCATTACCTTTAAATCGTCCTTTTAACAAGTAATAATTTTCAATATCTTGTTCCTGACTAATATTAACCATATTCCTCTCTTTTTTGGAAATAAAAAATTTATTTTAAATTTTATATAGAAACAGACATAATTAAAAGATAATATTTTTTAATTAAAAAGATAAGCCCAGACTTATAGAACCTGTCCATACAGGTATGATTCCTGCTTCTAATGTGATTATATTTAATAATTTTATACCAGCCCCTAATTGAAATTTAGTTTTATTCATTGAAAAGTTTATTGTTTCATTAAGAACCTGAATATCTGGTGTTGCCAGTGATGTATTATTCAGCCCAAAAGTAATAAATGGACATATAAGGGGTATTTTATCAAATACAGTTATTATTGTTCCACCAAAGGAATTCCCTTCAATAAAGGGAAAATCTTTTATAAAATGGTATTGTATTATTAACTTAGTAGTAAATAGAGGAATAAAGTCAGGCTCCCATCCTCCTCCTATACCAATTATTTTAATTGTTTTTTCTTGATAAGGAAAGACCATTCCTCTGGCAAATATGTTGACCCCAAATCCGGGGATGCGAAGTCCAATAAATGCAAAAGGAAAAAGAATAACAGGGATATCTACATCTTTTAACAACCCTTCTTTTTTTACAATAACCACATTAGCTTGTATTCCTGCTGAAATGATTTTACCGCTAACAGGTGCATAGATTCCTGCATTCAGCCCGGTACTCATCAGATCAATAACAGGCTCAAATGATTTTTTAGCTTCTTTTTTTATTTCTGATTTAAGAGCTTGAATGTTTAATGGGTCTTTTTCTGCAAATAATGGTAATACTAAAAATAAAATTATTAATACATTTATTGTTAATTCTTTTATCAAACCAGTCCTCCACATAAGCAATAATTTTAATAATTAAATTATCTCTTTCTTTTTAATTGTCAAATTATTTTTTAGATATTAAGAAGTAAAAAACGCAAAAAAACATTTGCTTGACAACATATTTTATAATGTTATAATTTTATTTAATTTATTTAGAAGGAGTATATAATGTTCTGGTTACTTGATTATTTTTTAAATGGCAATTTAACAATGGGCTTTGTTTTTATAATATATATCTGGATTGTTTTTATGTTAAGATGGCTATTATCCAAGAGATATAAGCCATATATTGAAGAACATTTTGAAGAAGTATCAGCAGTTATCCCGGTTTATAATGAAAATCTTTCTTTATTCAGGAAATGTTTAAAGAGTGTTAGAGGCGAAAACCCAAAAGAAATTATAGTAGTTATTAATGGTGGTGGAGATAATGAATCAAAATTAGAAGAAATTGCAGTATCTTTTGGTGCAGTTGTATATAAATTACCGGAAGCAGCAAAAAGACCGGCTGTTGCATTAGGTATAAAAAAAGCTCAAGGGAGTATTACTTTATTACTGGATAGTGATACTGTACTTACAAAAGGAGCTTTAAAGGAGCTTCTTAAACCATTTAAAGATAAAAAAGTTGGAGGGGCAACCTCTACTCAAATGATTATTAATTCCAGGACATCTATTGTGAGAAAATTTGCCGGATGGATGGAAGATATCCGGTTTGCTATCAGTCAAAGAGCACAGAGTAGTTTTGGAGCTGTAGGGTGCCTTCCAGGTCGTTTTATTGCGTTTAGAAGAGAATTAATAATAGACTGTCTTGATAAATTTGTAAATGAAAAATTTTTAGGTCAACCATGTAATAGTGGTGATGACAGGTATTTAACTTCTCATGTATTAAAAAATGGACATAAAACCATTATGCAATCAACTTCGCTTGTTTATACGAATTGCCCTGATACCTTCATAGGCTTTTTAAAACAGCAGTTAAGGTGGGCACGGTCCAGCCAGCGGGAAACTTTTATCTCTTTTACCTGGCTTTACAGACATCCTTTTACTTTTTTTTCATTTGTAACAGATATTATTACTCCTTTTTTCTTCTTTATTCTTGGGATTAATGTTGTTGTTCAGCTTGTTATATACGGGGGACGGTTTGTTAATGCGGCACAATTTATTTTTGATGTTATGTTTGCTTTATTTGCTATGAATTTATCTATCGGGTTGAAACAGCTTGATCATTTTAAATTACATCCCGAAGATATAAAACTTCTGCCATTATATTCATTATTTATGACTTTAATTTTAACACCAATTAGAATTATTGGTTTTTTTACTATGGCGGATCCAAGCTGGCATACCAGAAGTGTTATCTGGACAGATGGTTCTGGAAAAAAGTTATCTGTAGAGCAGGAGAATGTTCCTGCAGATTTGTAATATTTTGAAATGGTAGATAACAAAAAATTAAAAGATTATAACCTGAAAACATTTTTATATAATTTTTTTATTACCTGGAATTTTTTAATTATTATTCTTCTAATCTGGTTAAATTTTTATATAACACCTAAACAAATCATAAAACCGAAAAAAATTAAAGAGACTTCTCAAATGAAGGGTCAATTTAAATTTTTGTGGCAAAGCAGGAAGGAATTTCAGGATATTGATAATGATGTTTTTTATATCGACTGTATTGAATCTAATAATGATAAAATTTTAGATTTCATAACTATTTCACAATCAGGATATTTAACAGTTCTGAATGGAGAAAATGGCCATATTTTATTTAAAAAAAATGTTGGTCTGATAAAAGCCAGGTTTGTGTTTGATGGAAAAAATATTATCGCAGGAAATATGAATGGAAAATTATCTGTTGTATCTGCCTGTGGGAAGTTGTTATGGGAGATGAGTATCAATGAAAAAATTATTGATATATGCATAAATGCAGTTCAGACAGAACAGGCTTTTCATTTAATAAATTTTAAATCAAAGACGATTAATAAAAGTTTCAGATATATTAAAAATGATATTTTAGGTCAGACCATATATGGAAAATTTAATGCTGATGATAAACCTGATTATTTAGTATTTGAAAAAAATTATATTCGTTGTCTGGATGGAATTACTTTAAAGCAATTATG
The DNA here is from genome assembly GCA_965373035.1 of uncultured bacterium. GTDB lineage: Bacteria > Spirochaetota > JAHITG01 > JAHITG01 > JAHITG01 > CBDVEP01. The sequence goes on along the minus strand of CBDVEP010000019.1, from coordinate 16,148 downwards.
GGAAAAAGAAATCCCTTATATTTTTTCAGGAAAGAAAAATGTTATTTATGATAAAAATAAAGATTTATTTATTCTACTGCCTTTATATAATGGCACAATAAAAGTAATTAATAAATATGGGGCTGATGTTTTTGAAATTAAACTTAAGGAAAATTTAATTAGCCAACCTTATGTATTTAAAAATAAAAATTATGTATTTATTCAGCAGACTATTAATAATAATTTATATGCTTTTGATTTTGAAAAAAGGAAAAATATATGGTCATTGGATTTTACAGAAAAGATTATAGATGTAAGGAGTATGGACATAAATTACGATAATATAAATGAGATATTTGTTTTAACCCAGAGAGGTAAAATTTACATTCTGAATTCAAAAAATGGTAAAATATTAGATTATTACAGCAGCCTGCCTACCTCTGGAGATGAAAAAGTTGTATCAAACCTTGTTATTTCTGACATAGACAATGATAATAATTATGAACTGGGGTTTGCCACAGATAAAGCTAATGTTTATATATATAAATATGTTTTATTTAATAAAAAATTTATTTTTAAAAAATTTTTTAAAACACTTAAATCAAAATGGAAATTAACAAAATAGAATTAAAAAACAAATATTTTAAAATTGATTTCAAACATAATATTTTAGGCTTGATTATTATTAATGCAGTCGGACTTTTAGTGTTTTTTTCTATCCTGTTTTATATATTTATCCGGTTTTATTCAGCCTTTGAAAATGAATATAAATTAACATACACAGCTGATTTAAACAGGGAAATTACTCATATTAACAATTCTATGACTAATATTATTGCTAAAAAAAGCAGAATGAATAAAGCCATAAAATATTATTTAAAAAACAAATATATATCCTCAATATGGATAAGTGATTCCCATGGGTTTTTAATACTTCATTCCAGTGAGAAAATAAAAACACAGCAGCCTGATTTAAAGAAAACAGAATACCGTTCTGTATTCTGGCATAACTGGTCTTTTCAGCCGGATGGTTCGGTTATCCCGCTTATAAAAGATGAGCTTATTTATGATTTTTCTGAAATTTTTTATCCTATTTATAATATTAATAATAATAAAATTGATTTTATAACAGGCATTAAATTTCATAAACATTTATCAAAGATTATTTTTATACCAAAACTTAATATTTATGTTAATATTTTTTATGTAATAATAGTCTGCTTTGGACTTTTACTAACAGCATTTATTGTATTTATTATTGCTGTTATATCTTCCATGAAATATGACAAACATTACAGGAAGAGTGAAGAATTATTAAAAAAGCTGTATGAAATAGGTGTTGATAATCTTCCGTTTCAGTTTGATTTTAAAAAAGATAAATTTAATAAAAATTTTATAGCAAATTTTATTAATTATATTAACCATTTGTCAGGTCAGTTAAGTCAGGCTCTGGATGCGGAAAAAACAAGGCAGGATAAGATCAAGCAGGTCCTTCCGCCTGCTATTTTTGATGATGAAGAAAAGGATCAGGTGAAGATTGTTGTTAAACCAGACAAGATTGATTTAAAACAATTTTTATGGGAGTTTTATCATAAAGACAGTAAAATTAAAACTATCACTGATTATTCAACTGGCTTATATCATTATTATAAAGAAAAAAATTCTAATATTGTCTTTAAATATTTTGATATTTCTGATAATAAAAAAGGGTTCTTTATAGGAAAAGTAGTTGATACTGATATTAATGCCCAGATATTTCTTTTAAGTATGCTTAATTTTTTACTTATTCATTATAAAGAGGATATTTCCTATGCTGATAAATATTTAACTAATATTAATAATCTTATTAATCAGATAGGAAGAAGTCAGTTAACTATACATGCCTGCTATATGGTTTTAAATCTTCAAACTGATTATATAGAAATTTCTTCAACTAATTTTTCACCGGTGATTCATTATAAGTTTGAAACAGGAGAGTCTTCTTTTTATGAATTTAATTCAATGCCATGTGGAAAAAAGTATAGTGATGAATTTTTAAAAGAATTAAATAAAGAATCTTTTAAATTATTTCCTGGTGATGTAATTCTCCTGCCTGATGATAACATTGAAAAATTGATTAATTTAGACAGGAAAAAATTAGAGATATATAAAATTACAGATGTATTAAATAAATATAAATCTGCCACAGCTGAGCTATTAGTTGATAAAATAAAGAATGAATTTCATAAATTTTCTGTTGATTTTTCTAAATTAAATGATTTATTTATATTAATTATTAAAAAAAATGAGAATAAATAGACAATATTATATTTTAATACCATTTATTATATTTTTAATTGCAGCTAATATTATTCTTTTTTATAATATACTTGGATATTCTGTTTTTATATTTACAGGGAGCTTATTCCTTATTATTTTTATTATAGTGGGATTTATTTATTATCAAAGAAAAGGGATATATCCTCATCCAAAGTTTTTTATTAAGCAGGAAAATTCTCAGCAATTGGAAACAGCAATGGATCTGCAAAGTAAAGTAGTCACAACTGTAGAGAGGACAAATTTTGTGATACACAAAAGGATTTTAATTGTGCAATTAGCTGTTATTGTAATTTTACTTTTAAATTTAATAATTAAAATCTGGCAGAAGGAGTAGGTCAATGTTATATCCTTTAGTATTTGAGTCAATTTATAAAGAAAAGATATGGGGCGGTAAAAACTTAAAAAAATATTTAAATAAAAATATTGAAGATTCAAAAAAAACAGGCGAAGTCTGGGAAGTTGCAGACCATTTTGAAGATACAAGTGTTATTTTAAATGGTGAACTTAAGGGAAAAACTTTAAATGAAGTTTTAACCGAATATGGTAGAGACTTATTAGGCTTAAAACCAGACAAGAAATATTTAAAAAAGTTTCCTTTATTAATAAAATTTATTGATGCTAATGATAAACTTTCTGTTCAGGTACACCCTAATGATGAATATGCCAATAAAAATGAAAATGGTGAATTCGGTAAAACAGAAATGTGGTATATTGTTCATGCAAAATCAGGAGCAAAATTAATTTCTGGTTTAAGAGCAGGAATTACCAAAAAAGAATTTAAAAAAGAATTAGAAAATAATCAATTAGAAGATACTTTTAATTATATTGACGTTAAAACAGGTGATGTTGTTTTTATACCTTCAGGCAGAGTTCATGCTATTATGCCTGGATTAGTTATTAACGAAATTCAGCAGAATAGTGACATTACATACAGAGTTTTTGACTGGGGAAGGGTAGGTTTTGATGGAAAACCCCGTGACCTGCATATTAAAAAGTCTCTTGATGTTATAAATTTTAATGATTTCTCACCAGGTGTTTCAAAGATCCATTATTCTTATTTTGGTACAAATATTATGTCTATTCTTGTAAAATGTCTTTATTTTCAGGTAGAAAAATATATTCTAAATGAAAAGTTTGCCTTACAGTCTGATAAAAGTTCATTTAATATAATCAGTATTATTGATGGATATGGAATGTTAAACTGGGAGAAAAAAGAAATAAAATTAAACAAAGGCGATACTGTTTTAATACCAGCTTGTGTGACTTCTTTTACAATTTATCCACAACCTGTTATGACTATTATAAAATCAAGTATATAAAGGAGTTTTCCATGAAAAAAATATTAATCACATTGTTATTATCAGGTTTAATATTAAATACCGGCTTTGCATATAAGAAAGTTTCTGTACCTTTTAAAGTAGGGGAATACATGGAATTTGAAGTAAAGATATTTAAAACAACTGTTGCTATCCAGAAAGTATGGGTAAAAAGTATTGTTAATATTGATGGAAAAAAATATTATCACGTTAAAGCAGATATTGAAACTGTTAAATGGGTCTCCAGGATTTATCATTTACATGATGTTGTTAATGAGTATATAGATGTGAATACTCTTTATCCTGTAAAAATAAGAACAAAAATAAAAGAAGGAAGCTGGACAAACACAGTTATAATAGATATAGATAGAAAAAATAAAATATTACGTTACAGGGATACTAAAAAAGGGAGAGATAAAAAAATGAACTATAAAGGTGAAGTAGTGGGTTTAGTCTCCATGCTTTATTACGCGAGACTCCTTGTTCCTGAAAAAGATGAAAAAGTAACATTTGTTTTATCTAATGGCAGTAGGATTGAATATATTAATGCAGTTGTAACAGATACAGGAGCCTCTCTATATATGAAAAAATTAAAGAAAAAATTCACTGCTTTTTTATATAAACAGATTGGGGGACGCAATGTGGCATTATGGATTAGCAAGGGTAAGCACAGGTTACCCATTCGTATGATTTCTATGAAATTAAAGCTAGCAGGTTATGGTATTACTAACATTGAAGCATGGCTGAAAAAACATAAACCTTAATCTGTATATAATTCAGCATACTCAATGCTTTTTAAAGGGATATTATTTCCATTGAAATCTTCATAATAATTATTTAAAATATGATCTTTTTTAATAACTGCATTTTTAAGTGAAATTTTTGAGCCATCTTTTAAAAAGAGAGAAATTTTAATGCCTGATAAATGCAGATATTTTGTAAGGATATCCCTGAAATTAGATAAATCTTTTTTTCTCATATTTTCACCTCTTATTAATTTTCGGAATTTGAATTTTTTTAAAAAGTAAAAAGATATAAAAAAAGCAGTAAAAAATACGCCTTAAGAAAACAAAGAAGTATATGGAGTCAATAAATCGTATATTAAGGAGAGGTGTTAATATGGGGTTATTGGACAGCCTCAATTGTATAAAAAATAAATTAAATTTTAGGAGATAACATTGAATTCAGGAAAAGTTTGCGGAACTATTGTGGCAACGCAGAAGGATGAAAATTTAAAGGGTGGGACATTGCATATTGTTAAATTAATGTCAATAGATGGAAAATTAACTGATAAGATTGTAGTAGCTTTTGATACTGTTGGTGTTGGCCAGGGAGAAATTGTTATAGTTGTTTCCGGAAGTTCTTCACGAATGACTGAAAGAACAAAAAAAGCACCTGTGGATGCTTCTATTGTTGCCATTGTAGATAATATTTACAAGGAATAAATCAGGATTATAAGGTTTTTGGAATTAAGGAAATAGTCTATAGTTTTTTTATGAGCTGATTTATACACATAACTTTTATTTCACCAGATTTTATCAGTATTCTTCTTAAAATTTTTAGACACTGTATTTATACTAACATATGTTACTGTTTTTAATAAATCAATTTCCATTTTTAAACTCTTATTTTTTCTTTAACTTCTACAGATTTTTTCAAAGATATAGCTTGTTCTGTTGTTTTATCTATTAAATCAGGCCAAATATTATCTAAATTTTTAGTGAAAATATAATCATTTCGATATTTAAGTATATTATCACTTTCTCTTTCGTAAGAAAGTCTATTTTTAATAAAAGAGACATTGGTAGAATCGATTTCAATACCAATCGAATTTCGCTTTAATTGTTTAGCAACAATCAATGTAGTTCCAGTTCCAGCAAATGGGTCAAAAATCAAATCACCAACTTTTGAAGAAGACAAAATTATTCTTGTAAGTAAATGAATAGGTGACTGTTGCTTATGAAAACGATCACCATTTTCAAATCTTAAAGGCTCATTACCAGCAAAATAACCGGAGGTTAACTCTCTAATATCATCCCAAACATCAGTAACATACATACCATTAGAACGAGGATATTTATCCGTTACGAATAAGGGAGGATTGATTCGTAATTTATTAAACACTCGTGGCTTATTACCCTTTGTAGCAAATGCAATTATCTGATAATGTTTACCAAAGCGTATTGCACATGGGACGGCAGATGTTTTCTTCTTCCATATAATCAAATTTTGAAAGGTCCAGCCTGCAGACCGTAAAGTATCTAATACAAATTGTGTGTTTTTTTCTCGTTGCATAAAATAAATAGCACCACCATTAGAAGTATAAGAAATAATCGAAGAACAAATTTTTTTCATCCAATCCCAGTAATCAAAGTGAGACATATTGTCATCATGACTCAAATATTCTTTATTTTGATTAAATGGTGGATCCAAAAAACTTAAGTCAAGTTTTTTAGATAAATCCTCTGAAAGAAAATTCTTGCAGTCTCCTTTAATTATTTTACATTCCATTTTTCAAGCCTCCATATTAAAACAATTTATCTATTTTAAGTTTATAAAAATCGTTTATTTTCTCGATAAATTGATTTTCTTGTAATATTTTTAATAGCTCATTTAAATTCATTGTTGTATCCAAAATGCTTAATTTTTCATTTAATTGATCATAATCATGTTTTCTTTCCGATAAATAATAAAGTATTAAAGACATAAAAAATTCATTCCTTCCAAGCATATTTTTATTAAAATAAGTCATTAATTTGGAAGTGATTTTTCCAATATCTAAAACAAATTTTTTTAATTGTATTTCCTTTTTTATAATTAATTTTGCAAAAAGTACTTTAACATCTTTTCTTGAACGAAGACCAAATATAGAAGTGAACATACTACTAACGAGTGCTTCTGTTTTTTTTGCTAATATTGATTCAATATTAATACTACGATCAAAGATATCAAGATATTGAGTTTTAGCAGTCGCTAAGATTTCCGAATCACTACAAACCATTATTGATTCAGTGTCTTCTCTCCAATATTGATTTGTTTTTTTAAATCCAAGATTCATTTTATTAAGATTCACAGAAGTAACCGCTAAATGTTTGTCAGTTATAATAAGTTTGGCATGAATATCCTCATCAATAGTTCGCATTTCAATACCATAGGATAAAAGATTGCGAAACATATTTTGTATTCTATCTCCAAAATCCATGCTTGTCGCACCGCACAAGATTCTTATATCGAGTCCTTTTAATTTTATTTTCATTAAAAATTTTGGGAAATCCGGATCTGTAAAACTTTCAGTTGAAAGATAGACAAATCTGGTAGCTTTTGATATTAACGACATAATAAAATTGCGACCCCTGCAATCAAATGGAGTTAAATATAATTTATCTTCAATAGGTATATCTATTGGACAAAGAGAAGCAGGATAATGTTGAACCCAATGATTTTTATGTGTATCTGTTTCTATTACAGGCGGTAATTCAAATACAGATAAAATATTTGGCAAATTGGTGTTAACAATTTTTTGCCTAATTGTTCCATTATAACCAATATAACCAACATTTTTTGTTATATATAAATCAATAAGTTCATCAAATTTCATATTGTATTCTTCAATTTTATCTGATTCATTTTTAAAAATAAGTAATGCATCTAATTCATTACTTTGAATAAAATTTGCGGATAAAGCAATTGCACTTTTATCTGTAACAATGAATTTACCATGAAAGGAATACCATTTACCAACAGCCGTTGATGTCCTCCCTGGATCGCCAACATTCCATTTACAAAAATAGAGATCTGCACCATTGCTTTCGAGTTCCTGAAATAATTTAGTGACTTCGGCTCGTCCATTTTCATTGATACTATCATAAGGTAATGTGAAAATCTCGACTGTAACTCCATCTCTTAATTTTTTATTTAATAATGTGAATATATCCCGATAATGTAACTGAAAAATTGCTATTCGAATAAATTTTTCTGCATCCAGTAGTTCGCTAATAACTTTATTAATTACATCTGTATTGAGTTCAAATGTTTTCATTTTATATCCTTTACCGTTATTTATAATATCATATTACAAGATTTATTTATTTTTTCTATGTCTCTTTTTAAATCTTTAATTGATATTTTTAAATATATCATAGTGCTTTCAATCCGGTTGTGGCATAAAAGTCTGCTAACTTTTTCAAAACCAAAGATATAATAGCAAGTACTTATCTTCCAGCGTCTTGTGCTGCTTTTTCAATCCAATCACTCATATTGTTATAACCATCATCCTTATTCCACAAATAAAAACTATACCCTTTAGGGATTTGTCCACATCTTTCAGAAGTATTGCCTTGTAAATCCTTAATTTTACTTACATCTATACCTAAAAGACCATTTCCTCTTTCTATACTTTTTTCAATTTCATATTTCACCCATCTACTACTACAAGTTTTTTCACTTACTAAAATAACAGTATGTAACAATTTGCGAAAACCGACTAATTTTCTTGTTTTTTTTATATTAAGATACTGTTAAAAATGTATAGAAGTTTGCTTTTATAGGTAAACTTTAAAAATAGCAAACTTTTCAATATTATATATCAATTTAATTACGTTATTTTAAATGTCAAAAAAAGTTTGAAAAATAATAGAATTTTTTCGCTTTCTTATAGTATTGTTTCGATTTTATACTTATTATGGTATTATCACTTAAAATTCCGGTAATTTTTAGCAGAAATTTGTAATGTTTTTATCATTTCATATATAAGAAAAGGGGATAGGGGGATTTTTGTAATAGGGAGATAATATTTAAAATATAAGAAATTACAGGGTCTATCGACTCTTGCACTACATTTGTTTTTAATTATTAAAAATAAGCTAAATAAATACATATTCTCTATTCCTTAATATATCCAGGTCCTTGTCTCCTCTTCCTGAATTGTTAATAACAATAATATCAGATTTCTTAAACGTTTTTTTATGTTTTAAAACCCATGCAGCAGCATGGGCAGATTCAAGAGCTGGAATAATGCCTTCAATTTTTGAAAGAGTATTAAATGCATTAACAGCTTCTTTATCAGTAATAGATGCCGGGGTGATGCGTCCTTTTTTTGATAGATAAGCCAATTCAGGTCCAACTCCCGGATAATCCAGTCCAGGTGCAATAGAATGAACTTTATTAATCTGTCCGAATTTATTAGTTAAAAGAAGTGTCCTCATTCCATGTAAGACACCCGGACGACCTTTATTTAAAGTTGCAGAATGTTCATAAAGTTTTAGATTTCTTCCAGCAGCTTCAACACCAATTAATTTTACTTTTTTATCATTTAAAAAGGCATTAAAAATTCCCATAGCATTTGATCCGCCGCCTACACAGGCAGAAATATAATCAGGCAGTCTTTTTTCTAATTTCAGTATTTGTTTTTTAACTTCGCAGCCGATAATGGATTGAAAATATTTAACAATTTCCGGATATGGATATGGACCAACTACAGACCCGATAAGGTAATATGATTTTTTAACCCGGCCAATCCAGTACCGGAATGCTTCATTAATGGCATCTTTTAAAGTCCCTTGTCCTTTTTCCACAGGAATAACTTCAGCGCCTAAAATTTTCATTTTATAAACATTTAAAGCCTGTCTTTTTATGTCCAGTGCTCCCATAAAAATTTTTGCAGGAATCTGGAAGTACGCACAAGCTGTTGCAACAGCAACTCCATGCTGTCCTGCTCCTGTTTCTGCAATAATTTCAGTTTTTTCCATTTTTTTTGCAAGGAGTGCCTGACCAATTGTATTGTTAATCTTATGGGCTCCTGAATGAAGCAGGTCTTCTCTTTTTAAATAAATTTTGCATCCTAATGTATTTGATAGATTATGAGCACAAGTCAAAGGAGTAGGTCTGCCGGCAAATTGATTTAAAATATCTTTATATGCCCGGTTGGAACTTTTAGATTTTTTAAAAGAATGAAAGCCTTTGGCTAAATCCTCAAGTACAGGGATAAATGTTTCCGGGACATATCGTCCCCCAAAATTTCCATAGTATTTATTTTGCATTATAAAACCTCCTGTGTTAATTAATGATTTTCAATATCTCCTTAATCTTCTTTTTACTTTTAATACCTGGTTTAATTTCAACACCACTGTTGATGTCAACACCGACTGGTTGAAAAAAATTAATAGCTTGTGAAATATTATTTTTATTTAATCCGCCTGAAATAATAATATTTGGATACTTTTTAAAATATTGAAATTTTTTCCAATTAAATGTTTTCCCTGTTCCACCTATTTTTCCTTTTTGAAAAGTGTCTAGAAGAAAGTATTTTATATTTTTATTCTGATATTTTAAAATTTCCTTTTCATTAAAATTATCATTTATTTTTAATACTTTAATAACCGGGATTTGTAATGAATTTATATATTCAGGCGTTTCACTGCCATGTAATTGTACATAATCAAGCCCTATATCATGAAAAATGGATTGAACAAGATTATTATTTTCATTAACAAATACACCAACTACCTTTATTTTTTTTCTTTCTTTTTTTAGATTGTTTAATAACTTATTGGCTTTTTCCGGTGTAATATATCTGGGGCTTTTCAAATAAAATATAAGTCCCATTAATGAAATGTGGTTTTTAATTAAAAAACGGGCTGTTGATAATTCTGTAATACCGCAAATTTTTATAATTATATTACTCATAATAATATACTAATTCCTGTAATTTTTTTCCTATATTTTTATTTTTTAAAAGAGATGTCCCGATTAACACGCCATTGAATTTTTCTTTTTCAAGAATCCTGATTTCTTTTTTTGTATTATAACCGCTTTCAGCAATAACAATTTTATCATTTGGTATGGCCCTTCTTAAATTTATACACTTATTAGTATCAACATCCATTGTTTCTAAATTCCTGTTATTAATACCAATTATGTTTATTTTGTGTTTAAGTATAAAATTCAGGTTTTCAGGCAAATGGAATTCAAACAAGACATCAAGGTTTATTTTTTTTGCAAATTGATATAAGATTATAAGTTCCTTTAATGGTACTGCTTCAGCAATTAAAAGAATAGCATCTGCCCCAAAATATTTAGCAAGTTTGATTTGAAATTTATCAATAATAAATTCCTTGCATAAAATAGGTACAGAGGTGACTTCTTTAACAAGTGCAATATTTTCAAAAGCACCTTGGAAATAAGTATTATCTGTTAAAACAGATATAGCACCAACAGGATACCCCGAATAAAGTGATGCTATTTGTTTTATTTTTTTTTTGGTTGGGATAAAGATAGTTCCTTCTGAGGGAGAGGCTGGTTTTATTTCAGCAATAATTTTTACTCTTTGTGAATGGATAAAGTTTTTTTTAAATGCAGAAGGAGTATCAGTATTAAAGTTTTTAAGTACATTTTTATATTTTTTTTTTAAGTCTTCAAGTTCCTTAAATTTTGTTTCAATAATTTGCTGTAAAATGTTTTTTTTCATAATGTATTATTCGGATCCTCTGAAAAATTTCGCGGCAAAATCAATGTAGGTCATCTTTAAGTAGCCGAGGCTTAAGCCTCGGCTACTTAAGGTTTTTAATAATCACTATGAAATTTTTAAGAGGATACTATGATTCACTGATTAGAAATCTTTATCATTTTGTTTAAAGCATCCATGGGTTTTTTACTTTTAATAGATTCACGGGCTTGTTCTATACATTTTGAAAAACATTTTTCAAAATTATCATCATCTCCGGCAACAAAAATTCCAGCAGCAGAATTAAGCAGGACAGAATTTAGGGCTGTCTGATTTTCAGTTTTATTATTTAATATGTCTTCTATCATAGATTTGCTTTCTTCAATATTGTTTACCTGTATATCTTCTAATTTTCCTGTTTTTAAACCTACTTTTTCCGGATGAAATATAAATGTCCTGATTTTATCATGATTAAGATATGATATTTTAGTTAAGGAAAAAGGAGAAATTTCATCCATAGCTTCTGCACTGGATACTATAAGTGCTTTTACACTGCCGGTTTGTTTTAAAATATCAGCAAATTTTTCTGTTAATTCCGGAGAGAAAATCCCAAAAACCTGCCTTTTTACGCAGGCTGGGTTGACCACAGGTCCAATCATATTAAAGATTGTTCTTATTTTTAATTCTTTTCTAACAGGACCTACATTTTTAAAAGCAGGATGATAAAGCGGTGCAAAAATAAAACCAATACCTGCTGTATTAATACATTGAACTACTTTTTCCTTATCTGCATCGATTTTAACACCAAATGATTTAAAAATATCAGCAGAACCGGATTTACTGGATATGGATTTATTGCCATGTTTAGCCACAGTGACGCCAGTTCCGGCACAGACAATAGCTGCTGCTGTTGATATATTAAATGTATTAAAGCTGTCACCTCCTGTTCCGCAGGTATCAATGGCATTTTTATCATGAATTTCGATTTTATTCATAAGTTTTTTAATTACTTTTACAGACCCTACAATCTCCTCAATGGTTTCTTCTTTTACCTTAAGTCCCATTAAATAAGCTGCCATTTGTACAGGTTTTACATGGCCTGTCATAATCTCATTCATTACTTCCTCTGTTTCTTCTTCTCTTAAGTTTTCTTTTAATGATAATTTTTTTATTACAATATCTATGACTTTTTTCTTTTGTTTTGGAACAATGAAATTATAGAAATTAGATAATATAAGTTTTCCATGTTCAGTTAAGATAGATTCAGGATGAAATTGCAGACCATAAACAGGATATTTTTTTAATTTAATTCCCATAATTTCATTATCTTCAATGTTAGTAGCAATGATATCCAGTTTATCATCTGGAAAATTTTTATTGGAAACAGTAAGAGAATGATACCGTCCTGCTGTAAATTGCTCAGGAATATTTTTAAAAATAACATCATGATTATGCCTGATGGATGTTTTTTTGCCATGCACAAGGGTTTGTGCGTTAGTAACCTGTGCATTAAAGACATGTCCGAGAACCTGATGCCCAAGGCATATTCCAAGTATTGGTTTTTTATTATAAAAATGTTTAATAATATCAAGTGAAATACATGCATCCTCAGGTCTTTTAGGACCTGGTGAGATTATAATAGCATCAGGATTTATTTTTTCCACTTCATCAATGGTTATTTTGTCATTTCTGAAAATATGTATATCACGGTCAAATTCAGATATATACTGAGCAATATTATAAACAAAGGAATCATAATTATCTATTATAAGAATCATTTCTTTTCCTCCTTAAAATTTGCTGCCTGGATAAGGGCTTTTGCTTTACTTAAAGTTTCATTATATTCATTTTCAGGAATAGAATCAGCAACAATACCGGCACCAGCCTGTATATAAATAGCATTTCCTTTTTTAATAATAGTCCTTATTGCAATACAAAAATCCATATCACCATTAAAAGAAAAATATCCTATTCCACCACTGTAAAGACCACGGCGCGTGTTTTCCAGCTCCTCTATGATTTCCATAGCCCGTATTTTAGGAGCACCTGATACAGTGCCTGCAGGAAAGGTAGCTTTAAAAAGGTCAACACTGTCAAAAGTTGATTTTAACTGACCTGTTACTTCTGAAACTATATGGAGAACAGCAGAATATTTTTCAATATCATATAACTGGTTAATCCGGAGTGTACTGTGTTCTACAACCCTGTTGAGGTCATTTCTTGCCAGATCTACAAGCATTGTATGTTCTGCCAGTTCTTTTTCATCACTTAAGAGATCTTTCTCTAATTCTTCATCGTTTTTGGTTCCTCTTTTTCTTGTTCCTGCAATGGGTTTTAAAATAGCTTTATCACCGGTTTTTTTAACAAGAATTTCAGGAGACGAACCGATTAATTCATATTCCTTAAAATTAAAATAAAACATGTAAGGAGATGGATTAATAGTACGGAGATTTCTATAAATATTAAACCCGGAGTTTTCAAATGGTATTTTAAACCGCTGGGAGAGAACAGTTTGAAAAATATCACCGTCTGTAATATAATTTTTAGCTTTTTTTACAATATCCATAAAGTCATTTTTTGAAAAATTAGAAAAAAGATTAAGTTTTTCATTAAGAGGGACAGATATTAGTTTATCAACAGTTATATTATTATCAAATTTTTTATCATAATAATTAAGAATACTTGCTCCTTTTTCTTTTGAATAACTGAAATCATTATCGCATCCGGAATCATTAATTAAAGTAAAGAGAAAACCTTTATTAAGAAAATGGTCAAAAACCAGATGTATTTCCGGCATAACAAATAAAGTTTCAGGCAATTTAAGTGGATCAGGATTTTTTATATTTAATGACTCTATATATTGAACTGAATCATAAGAAAAATATCCAATCAGTCCTCCTGTAAATGGAAGAGATAAGTCGTGTTGTTGAAAGTTTATTGAATTTAAGATTGTTTTTATTTTATCAAAAGGATTGGAATTGAATTTCAAGCATTTATCTGAAAAGACCCCCATCAGGGAGTATCTGCCAATATGCTCTACTTTTTCTTTACTTTCCAGTAAGAACCCTGATTTAGAATTATTATCAGTTAATTTTAAAAATGCGGAAACCGGTGTTTCATAATCAGAATATATTTCTTTATAATAAGGCATGATATTCATTATTTTTTCCTCCTAAAATAAAAAAAGCCACAGATGATTTTTATCTTCCGTGGCTTTTAAATATAAATATATCTGTTTTTTATTTTTTTACCACGGGCCACATAAATTAAAAAACCACCAGTTATTGAATAAATTTTTAAAATTCACAGTTATCTCCTGTATAATTCTCGATTTTTATTAGTTTAAACTTAATTAATATAAATCAGTTGTCAATATTTTTTTGAAATTATATTTGACAATTAAAATTATAATATTATATTTTTAACAAATTTTAAAAATATAGTTTATTTTTAATTTAAAAATTAATTAAGGAGGCTGAAAGTAAAATGAAAAAGTTTTATTTAATTTTAGTTATAATTTTATCTTTTTGCTGTGTATCTCTGTATGCCCAGCAGACAGCTGCATCTGCATTAGCAGAAACTACTGAAAGTCCATCTTATGGGATAATTGGATTATCTTATCAATTCGGGTATTTTAGTGAAACCAAACAAGCGACTAGTGGTTTGGGTATTCTTGGAAAAGTCCCTTTAAATAATTCCATAGGAATTGAATTAGGATTAAATTTACTTGAAAAACCTATTAACTCTTATAAAATAATAGGGTTATCAGGTGTAACTACTAATTTTACAGGAATAGGGATTGAGGAATATACTGAAATAAGAATGAATGTTCTTTATTATACATGGTTTTTAAAAGATTTACAATTTAAAATGGGATTTAGTTATCTTCAGTTTAATAGTGGCTGGATATTAGTTGATCCTTCTATAACTGATAGCGGAACCATGATGGAAAAAAGTATTTTTAGCGGGTTAAATACATTTTCATTTAATATTGGTGCAAGTCTTGATATTCCTATTGTTCAGTCATTTTGTGGTATGATGTCATTAGGTTATAAAATATTCTTAAATGACTCATCAGGTATGCTGCATTTTAATTTAGGATTAGGATATAGATTTTAAATATGTATAAAGATTTAGGCATGGGGTTTTAGATATTAATATCCCATGCCTTTTTTATTATTTAAATTTTAAAATTATAATTTCTGCTCTTCTATTCTTCTGCTTTCCTTCTTCTGTTTCATTTGATGCAATAGGCTGTGTTTCCCCAAAACCTTTATAGGTTAAACGATATGAATTAATGCCTTTTTGAATTAAATAGTTAAAAATAACTTTAGCCCTTTCCTTAGACAAGATTTTATTTCTTTCTTCTGCTCCTTGATTATCTGTATAACCTTTGACTTCAATATTCCTATTTTTTATACAGGGTGCTTTAAGAATTAAAATGGCTTTATTTAAAATAGCATAATTCTCAGATTTTATAGTTGATTTATTAAAATCAAATTCAATTGGTTTTATATTCATAAGAAATCCATGGTTAGTTTTAATTAAATAATAATCTGTTTTAAAAAACTGTGATTTTGTAGTATATTCTTTTCCTGATTTATTTTTGATAGAAAATGAGTAATAAAATTTTTTCTTTGGTAGTATTAAGTTATTATTTTTATCAACTCCATTCCATGATATTTGATTGAGTTTGCCCTTTCCTTTGAATTCTTTAATCAATACATTATTCGTATTATTTATTATAAGTTTCCATTCCTTGATATTTGTTGAATCAAAAAACTCAGGTGAAAAAGTGATTGTATCCCTGACTTTATCATTATCAGGTGAAAATATATTATAATTAACTTTTATTTTTATATCCTGGGGAATAGTATTTAATATTGCTTTTTTATTTTCTGTTTTGGGTTTGTCTTTTGGAAGGGGGATTTCAGTTTTTTCAGGAGTATGGCTGGTTTTGATTTTTTCAATACTGGATTTAACAGGAGAAGATTTCAGGGGTTTTTCAGGTACTTTTACTGAGGGTTTGTCTTTTAGCAGGGGGATTTCAGTTTTTTCAGGAGTATGGCTGGTTTTGATTTTTTCAATACTGG
>CBDVEP010000018.1:0-27494 GCA_965373035.1 uncultured bacterium | reverse complement strand
TCATCAGGAAAACTCTTATTTTCCTCTTTCAGATGAACCAGAAACTCAATATTGCCTTTAGGACCTTTAATTGGTGAATAGGTTAAATTATGTACATATAAACCCATCTCATTAAAACCAGAAAACAAATTCTTTAAAGTTTTAAGATGAATTTTTCTGGATTTTACCACTCCTTTTACTACTTCCAACCTCCCGGATTCAAACTGTGGTTTTATTAAAATAATAATAGAGTATCCCTGATTACAAAATGTCTTTATATGATTTAAAAATTTTATTACTGAAATAAAAGAAACATCTATTGTTACAACATCTATACGATCTTTTATTAAAGCATGCTCCAAATACCTGATATTTGTTCTCTCAAATAATGCAACTTTATCATGCATTCGCAGATTATAATCAAACTGACCATAGCCCACATCAACTGCATATACTTTTAATGCTCCATGTTTTAATAAGCAATCAGTAAATCCCCCTGTAGAACATCCCACATCCATACAAATTTTACCGGAAATCTGTATCTTAAACTCTTTTAATGCCTTTTCTAATTTATCCCCGCCCCTGCTGACATACTTATTTTTTTTTAAAATTCTGACATTTTTAATGCTTTCTTCTTTATAATAATGACCTGGTTTTTCTACTTTGCAATCATTGATAAAAACATTTCCTGCTAGTATTGAAGATTGAGACTCTGTTTTTGAGCTAAAATAACCCCTTTCCCACAGAATCCGGTCAAGTCTTTTTTTTACTGCCATATACTTCTTTAATAATTGTCTTTGCTATTTTTTCAGAGCTTAAATTTAATTTACTCCTCAATATTTCCGGGTCACCATGCACTACAAATTTATTGTTTATTCCAATTAATTTAACATTTTTATGAATTCTATGTTTATTAAAAATATTTAAAAATAACTCTCCCAGACCTCCATTAATTATATTTTCTTCTAAAATAAAAATATTCTTTAGTCCTTTAGCATACCTTAATAATAATCTTTCATTAATAGGCTTTATACACCTGACATTAAAAACAAATGGGGTTATCCTTTTAGTTTTTAATATATCCAGAGATCTTAAGGCATTTTGCACCATTATTCCTGAGGCAAATATACCTGTGTGTTTTCCTTTTTTTAATAATTCTATCTCACCTATCCGTATTTTTTTTAATTTTTGTTTATAATTAATACTGCTTTCTGAAATATAACCTCGCGGATAACGGAGAAAAACAGGGCCTTTATCATACTGAAAAGCAGTATAAATTAAATCCATAAATTCTCTTCCATTTTTTGGAGAGAGGATTACAGAGCCAGGAATTGTTCGAAGATAGGAAATATCAAATATGCCCTGGTGGGTTTCTCCATCCTGACCTACAATACCTGCCCTATCTATAAAAAATTTAACCGGGAGTTTACTGATTGCTACATCATGAATGATCTGGTCATAGGCTCTCTGCAGGAATGTTGAATAAATCGTCACAGCTGGTTTAAACCCATTCTTAGCCATGGCAGCTGCAAAAGTAACAGCATGCGCCTCAGCAATGCCAACATCAAAAAATCTTTTTGGAAACTTCTTTTGAAATCCGTCCAGCCCTGTCCCTTCCGGCATTGCTGCTGTTATGGCTATTACTTTTTTATCTTTTTCCGCTATTCTTAATATTGTTTCTGAAAAAACTTCTGTATAACTTATACTTTTTTTAGCAGATGTACTGCCGGTATTTATATTAAATGTGGAAACACCATGAAATTTTGAAGGGTTATATTCAGCATGTTCATAACCTTTACCTTTTTTTGTTATTATATGAAAAAGAACAGGTCTTCCTCTAAGTTTTTTTATCTGCCTTAATGTCCTGATTAATGTACGCAGGTCATGACCATTTGCCGGTCCTACATACATAAATCCTAACTCCTCAAATAATCCCCCGGGAACCAATAATATCTTTAATGCTTCCATGATCCTGTTTTTTAAATTAAACAGCCTGTTACCAATTGCCGGAATCCCTAACAGAACTTTTTCCAGAATATTCTTAATGCGGTTATACATCTCTCCTGTAATAATCCGATTAATGTAATGCGAAATAGCCCCAACATTAGGAGAAATTGACATTTCATTTGTATTTAAAATAACAATAACATTTTTCTGCAAATGACCAAGATTATTCAAACCTTCATAAGCCAGTCCACCGGTTAAAGCACCATCACCTATTATAGATATAACATTATATTTTTGCTTATTAAGATCCCTGGCAACAACAGTTCCTGCTGCTAAAGATAATGAAGTACTGCTATGACCTGCTATGTAAGTGTCATATTCACTTTCATCCGGTCTTGGGAATCCACTTAATCCCTTGTATTGACGCAGAGTATTAAATCTATTTTTCCTGCCGGTTAATATTTTATGTACATAAGATTGATGCCCTACATCCCATATTAATTTATCACAGGGAGTATTAAAAACATAATGAAGTGCAATTGTTAATTCCACAACACCCAGATTGGAAGCCAGATGACCTCCAGTACGGGAAACATTTTCAAGTAAAAAAACACGAATCTCTTTTGCTAAAGTTTCAAGTTCAGAAAAAGATAATTTTTTTAAATCAGAAGGTTTATTTATCTTTTCTAAAACCATAATTCAATATATAAAAATCTCTATTTTTCAAAAATATTTAATCTTTCTATTTTAACAGGTTCATTTTTCTCCCTGTCAAATTCAATGATAATACTGTTCATACCCACATTCCCCAAAGCCAGTTTATGTTTTATTGGCATCCTGGACAGAAAATGTTTAATAATTCTATCTTTCTCAATGCCCAGAACAGAATCAAAACTCCCGGTCATTCCAACATCTGTAATGTAAGCTGTTCCTTTATCAAGAATCCTCTCATCAGATGTCTGAATATGTGTATGTGTCCCTAAAACAGCACTAACCCTTCCATTAAGGAACCAGCCCATGGCTACTTTTTCAGAAGTGGTTTCTGCATGAAAATCTACAATAGAAATATCATAGTCATTTTTATCTACTTTCTTTAATAACTCATTTATTTTCTGAAAAGGACAATCTACATCATACAAATTTATCCTTCCAAGAAGATTAATTACCAGTACTTTAATATCCTGTCTTTCTACAATACAATAACCATGGCCCGGAGTGGATTCCGGATAATTTAATGGCTTTAAAAGATTATTTTCTTTATCAATTATATTAAATATATCTTTATTCTTCCATATATGATTGCCTGTAGTAATAACATCTATTCCCAGTTTAAAAAAACTATCAGCAATTTTTTCAGTAATACCAAAACCACCAGCGCTGTTCTCTCCATTAGCAATAATAAAATTTATATTATGTTCTGATTTTACAGACTTAAGCTGGCTGATTAGTATACTTCTTCCGGGGCTCCCAACAATATCACCTATAAAAAGAACTTTATATATAGAGTTAGTCAATATAAGTTATCCTTATTTTGCATATTCTATAACTCTTGTCTCCCGGATTAATGTTACTTTTACCTGTCCTGGATATTTCAGTTCTTTTTCTATTTTTTTAGCAATATTTTTAGCTATTTCCTTGGCATCATCGTCAGAAACTATCTCATTGGAAACAATAACCCTAATCTCTCTTCCTGCCTGAATTGCATAAGAATTTTCTACACCTTCAAAAGAATCAGCTAAATTTTCTAAATTCTCCAGCCTCTTTATATAATCTTCAATATTTTCTCTTCTGGCTCCTGGTCTTGAAGCAGAAATTGCATCTGCTGCCTGAACAAGTACAGCATAAATAGAAGTAGGCTCTCTATCACCATGATGGGAAGCAATGGCATTTAAAACAACAGGGTCTTCATTATACTTTTTAGCGTAATCAGCTCCTATAATAGCATGAGAACCATCCACCTCACCTGTTAAACATTTCCCAATATCATGTAAAAGACCTATTCTTTTAGCCATTTTAACATCAATATTTAACTCAGCCGCCATAACAGAACATAACTCAGCTACTTCTATAGAATGCCTTAAAGTATTTTGACCATAACTTAGCCTGTAATTCAATCTACCTATCATCTTTACCAGATCCTGATGCAGCCCTTGAATACCAAGGTTAAAAATAACCTGATCACCCTTTTCTACCAATGATTTTTCAAATTCTCCTTTTACTTTTTCAACTATCTCCTCTATTCTGGAAGGGTGAATTCTACCATCAAGGATTAGTTTCTCAAGACTTAATTTTGCGATCTCTCTCTTAATCGGGTCATAACCTGAAATAACAACTGCATCAGGTGTATCATCAATAATGATGTCCACACCTGTTAAATTTTCCAGAGTACGGATATTTCTGCCTTCACGGCCAATAATCCTGCCCTTCATATCATCATTTGGTAATGAGACAAGAGAAATAGAAACCTCAGAAGTAAATTCAGAAGCATTTCTTTGAATAGCTGAAATAATAATCTCTTTAGCTTTCTGTTCAGCCCCTCTTTTTGCTTCATCTTCAATAAAAGCAGCTAGTTTTGAAGCTTCAAAACGGGATTCTTTTTCTACATTTTCTAAATATAACTTTTTTGCTTCATCCTTAGTTAAACCTGAAATCTTTTCTAATTGTTTTTGTATTCTGTCTGTTTCCTGACTTAACTTGCTATCCTTTTCTTTTAATTCCTTCTCTAATCTTGCAACAACACTTTCTTTTTTCTCTAAAATATCAACTCTTTTTTCAAGATTACTTTCTTTCTGTAAAAGCCTATCTTCAAAGCTTTTATTTTCCTGACGCCTCTGCTTTAACTCTTCTTCAAAAGAACTTCTCTCATTAATAATTTGATCTTTTGATTCAAGTAAAAGCTCTCTTTTTCTTGCTTCAGCTTCTTTTTTAGCATCATCTAATATTCTCTGTGCATTAGCTTCTGCACTTGTTAATTTTATTTTACCAACAAATAATCTTAAAACGTAACCGAAAGTTGTTCCAATAATCAGAGAAGGGAGTAAGATTTTTAATATATTCATAATGCCCTCTCTAATAAAAATTTTTTAAATATATTAATACATTCAATTAATTTGTCAACTGAAAAATTATTTAATTATATATACTCCACATACTCAGGATTTATTTCTGATATAAATCTCGATGTATATGTAACTTTCTCCTTACCAAAAAAACGATAGTATTGAGGATTTGTCAGATATATTTCTTCCTGGGCTCTGGTTAAGCCCACATAAAATAATCTCCTCTCTTCCTCTATTCCGCTATAATAATCTTTACTTTGAAGGACTTTATAATGAGGAAACATCCCCTCCTGCATGCCGATTATAAAAACTACTTTGAACTCTAGACCTTTGGCATTGTGAATAGTAATAATATGTACATATTCTTCATTCTCCTCATTCTTTTCAAACTCATCAATTTCAGATAACAGGCTGACTTTGTTAATGTAATCCTTTAACATTAACTCCTTATTTGATTTTACAAAATCCTTAATATCATTTAAAAACTCATCAACATTGTTAAGACGGATTTCATATTCAGGAAACTTTTTTAAATATTCTATATAGTTTATTCTTTTAATAATACCACTTGCTAAACCATTTAAATCTCCTTCCTTTTTCATTAATTGAAAATTATTTATTAAAGATATAAAATCCAGGAGGGCATCATTCTTTTTTATATTAAACCGTTCAGAATTAATTAAAATATAGTAAAGGTCTTTATTTTCCTGTAGGGAAATCTGTTTTAACCTGTCAACTGTTATTTTTCCTATACCGCGCGACGGGCAATTAATAATACGCAAAAGGGAAACTGTATCTTTAGGATTATTTAAAAACCTTAAATAAGCAAGAAGATTTTTTATTTCATATTTTTCAAAAAATTTCAAGCCTCCAATAATCTTATACGGTATATTATAAGTCCGCAGTGCAAATTCTAAATTCTGATAATAATAATTAGTTCTGCAAAAAAAAGCAATGTCCTTAAACTTATAACCATCTTTTCTTAACTCCTTAATTTTATGAACAAGAAAGTCAGATTCATCTTCAATAGCAGGACATGTAAAAATCTGTACTTTTTTCCCTTCCTTTTTTTTACTCCACAATACTTTATTATCATAAGATGAATTAACCTGTATTACAGAAACAGCAGCCTTTAAAATATTATTGGTTGACCTGTAATTTTGCTCTAATTTAATTGTATGACAATTTTTAAAATCTTTTAAAAAATTTTTAAAATTATCAATACAGGCTCCCCTCCAGGAATATATTGACTGATCCGGGTCTCCTACAATTGTTATATTCTTTTTATCATATCCAAGAAGATAAATTAAATTATACTGAAACTCGTTAGTATCCTGGAACTCATCCACTAAAATATATTGAAACTTTTTCCTGTATTTTTCAAGAATATACTTATTCTGATAAAAAAGCTGGATTGTTTTTATTAATAGATCATCAAAATCAAAATAATTCTGCTTTTTCTTTAATTCTTCATATTGTTTATATATATTAAAAATATCTTTAAGTGTTTCAGTTACATCATCAGTATAATTTGAATTCGTATAAGGAATTTTTAAAGTCTTAAACCTTGAGATTGTATTATTTATAAGATTTATGTTATAAATATCTTTATCAAGATTTAACTCCTTAACTATTTCCCGTAATATCCCTTTTTTATCATTCTCATCAATTATAATAAAATTACTGCGGAGTTCTTTTCTTAAAATAATCATACATATAGAATGAAAGGTATTAATCCACAAATTCAATCCTTTGTTATGTGAAAATTGTCTAATCCTTTTTTTCATCTCCTGGCTTGCTTTATTTGTAAAAGCAAGACCCAGAATATAATCAGGACTAACATTTAATTTATGGATAAGGTAAGCAATTTTATAAGTAATAACCCTGGTTTTACCGCTTCCAGCTCCGGCTGATATTAGAAGAGGAACATCAAAGGTTTCAACAGCCTTTAGTTGTTCTTTATTTAGTTTCTTTAAAAAATCCACTTTGTGTTTTTATTTTAAAAGTCTTTTTTATCAATTCAATCTTCTTCTTTCTCTTTTTTGGTTTCTTCTATAATCTTCTGGCTAATATCATGAGGGACATCGTCATAATGGTCAAAAGCACTTTCAAATGTTCCACTGCCCTGTGTTATTGACTTTAATTCATTAATATATTTATTCATCTCTGCCTGAGGAACATAAGCATTAATTATTTTTAACCCAGCCTCATCCTCCATACCGAGTATTTTACCCCGACGACTGTTTAGATCACTCATTATATCTCCCATGTATTGATTAGGAGAATAAACCTTTATTTTAAATATAGGTTCAAGTAAAATCAGCCTGGCATTCTCTGATGCATTCTTTAAAGCCATAGAACCAGCAATTTGGAATGCAATATCTGAAGAATCCACATTGTGATAACTGCCATCATAAACTGTTGCTCTGATCTTTATAACCGGATAACCAGCTAAAATTCCTTTTGCAAGGGCTTCTTTTATACCCTTTTCTACTGAAGGAATATATTTACCAGGGATAGACCCCCCTGTAATCTTGTTAACAAATTCAAAGTCTCCATTGTTATTGGAAAGAGGTTCAATTTTTAACCAGCAGTCACCATATTGACCTCTTCCCCCTGTCTGCTTTCTGTATTTACCCTGGGCCTCTGATGTTTTTTTAATGGTTTCACGATAAGGTATCTTTGGTTTTTCTAAATCAACTTCTACATTATACTTATTTTTCAAATTTTTAATAAATATGTCAATCTGTATCTCCCCCATACAATGGATAATAGTCTGCTTTAATTCTGGATCAACATATATTTTAATAGTCGGGTCCTCTTCAAGCATTTTATGTAAACTGGAACTTAACTTATCCTCATCAGATTTTGTTTTTGATACAATAGCAACATCTAAAAGAGAATTAGGAAACTCTATTGCAGGGAATTGTACTTTTTCCGAAGCAGAACACAATGTATCTCCAACTTTGGTTTGTTTTAACTTAAGTAACACTCCTATATCACCTGCAATAATTGTCTTTTCATCTTTTTTATTTTTTCCTACCAGGTTATTGATTGACCCGATTTTTTCCTGTACTTCTTTTATGGAATTATAATACTCTGTACCGTGATTTATTGTGCCGGAAAAAACTCTTACAAAATTTAATTCTCCCATATGTGGTTCTACTTCTGTTTTAAAAATAAAAGCTTTTAATGAAGCAGATAAATCAGGCTTACATTCAACTTCAGTCTTTCCATCCATCTGGAATGCTTTAACTTCCTTCCTGTCAAAAGGAGATGGAGAGGAGCTCTCAATAAAATTAAGAAGAGAATGAACCCCTATATTTTTATCAGCTACTCCAGAGAATACAGGAGTAATACTCCCGTTTAAAATCCCCTGTTTTAATCCATTAATAATATCTTCTTCAGGCAGACTCCCCTGGTCAAAATATTTCTCCATTAGTTCATCTTTAGTCTCTGCAATTGCTTCAACCATTTTAATACGATAATTTTCAGCCTGTGATTTTAAATCTTCAGGTATATCTTTTGCTTCAACTTTATCTTCATGCAGATAATATGCTTTGTTTTCAAAAACATTAATAACACCCTTAACATCATTACCTTCTTTAATGGGAATTGTTAAAGGCATAACACCAGTTTTTACAATACTCTTCACATTAACAATTGCCTGATCATAATCTGCATTTTCCTTATCTATTTTATTGATAAAGAGTATCTTTGAAAGATTATTTTTAAAAGCTTCATTTAATAATTTAATAGTATTAAAACCAATTCCTTCTACTGCATCAATAACAGCAATAATACTATCTACTGCATGAAGAGCAGATATTGGTTCTCCTATAAAATCAACATATCCCGGGGTATCAATCAAATTAATCTTTTTGTTATTATACATAAACTGAGCAATTGAATTATTGATTGATATTTTTCTCTTGATTTCTTCATCTGTATAGTCAAAAACTGAGCTTCCATCATCCACTTTCCCTAAGCGGGAAACTGCCCTGGCTTCATATAAAAGAGCATCAGAAAGGGAAGTCTTTCCTGTTCCATTATGACCAATAATAGCAATATTTCTAATATTTTCTGTTGTAAGCGTCATAACATCCTCCTTTTACTGGTTTATTAGTAGTTAGTAATTAGTCTGTTTAAAAACACTTCTATAATTTTTAAGCTGCTGGTTTGAATTTGTAGTAGAGGGTTTTAAACCCTCCCCTACCCGAACCAACGAATTATATCAATTTTTTTTTAACTAAAACTTCTGCGATTTGAACTGCATTAAGTGCTGCTCCTTTTCTCAGGTTATCAGCTACAACCCACATATTTAAACCATTTGGAATGGAATTATCTTCACGAACTCTTCCTATAAAAGTATCATCAGTACCTTCACACATAATCGGCATTGGATACTTTAATTTATCAATATCATCTATAACCTTAATTCCTTTTGCTTTTTTAAGCAAATTAAGAGCTTGTTTTCTTGTTACTTTTGATTCAGTCTGAATATTTACTGATTCACTGTGTCCTGTAAAAACAGGGACTCTAACTGTTGTAGCACTAACTTTAATGCTTTGATCCCCCATTATTTTTTTCGTTTCAAGCACCATCTTCTCTTCTTCCATGGTATCACCATTTTCAAGCAAATCACCTATATGGGGGATGCAGTTAAAAGCAATCTGATATGGAAATTTTTCAACCTTTAATTCTTTATCCTGCAGATAAGAGTCCACCTGCTGGCGCAGTTCTGCCATAGCCCTGAGTCCGGCACCTGATACAGCCTGATAAGTACTGACAACAACTCTTTTAATCCTGCTGAAATCATGGATTGGTTTAATGGCTACAACCATCTGAATTGTTGAACAGTTTGGATTTGCAATAATACCCTTATGTTTTTTTACATCTTCAGGATTTACTTCAGGAACCACCAGAGGAACATTATCATCCATTCTGAAAGCACTGCTGTTATCAATTACTACAACATTATTCTTAGCTGCTAAAGGAGCAATTTTTTTACTGATAGATCCTCCAGCAGAAAATAATGCTATCTGGATATTCTGATTATTTAAAGATTGTTCTGTTAGCTCTTCAACTTCAATATCTTTATCCGCTATCTTGATTCGTAAACCTTTTGACCTGCTTGAAGCAAAAAGTCTTATACTTTTATAAGGAAATTTTCTCCCCAAAACAGTCTTTATCATTTCCCTGCCCACAGCTCCGGTTGCACCAACAATGGCTAAGTTGTATTTTGCCATGAAAAATTCTCCTTTAATTTAGCCTTTAAAGTCTAAAAGTAAAAATCATATTAGGCCTTTTTTATATATTCAGCTATGCTATCACCAACCTGACTTGTACTCATTCCCATTTTACCTGCTGACATGGACTCCATCTTACCTATGGTATCCATTGCAGCATCCTCAATTAACTTTGCAGCTTCTTCTTCTTCTAAAACATCAAGCATCATCTGTCCAGCCATAATACAGGCAACAGGATTAATAACATTCTTTCCTGTATATTTAGGCGCAGAGCCTCCAATAGGCTCAAACATAGAAACACCTGAAGGATTAATATTTCCTCCAGCAGCCACACCCATACCACCTTGTATCATAGCCCCAAGATCCGTAATAATATCCCCGAATAGATTTAATGTCACAATAACATCAAACCACTCCGGATTTTTAACCATCCACATTGTTGTTGCATCAACATGAGCATAATCAGTCTTTATATCAGGATAATCTCTTGCTACCTCATTAAAAGTTCTGTCCCATAAATTACATGCATAAGTCAATACATTAGTTTTTGCACATAATGTAACTTTCTTCTCTTTATTCCTTTTCATTGTATAGTCCATAGCATACCGGATACATCGTTCGGCTCCTTTCCTTGTACTGACCATATTCTGGATAGCAACTTCATCCTGTGTTCCTTTTTTCAAGAAACCACCTGCGCCGATATACAGTCCTTCTGTATTTTCTCTAACAATAACAAAATCAATCTCTTCAGGGCCTTTATCTTTTAAAGGGGTATAAACATTAGGATATAATTTAACAGGTCTTAGATTGATATATTGATCTAACTCAAACCGTAACTTAAGTAAAATACCTAGCTCCAGAATTCCTGGTTCTACTCTTGGATCTCCAATTGCTCCTAAATATATTGCATCAAAATCCCTGAATTCTGAAATAGCTGACTCCGGAAGAATTTCTTTAGTTTTTAGATATCTTTCAGCACCGAAATCATACTCCTTGAACTCAAAATCAATATCTTTCTTTTCTCCAACTGCTTTTAATACTTTTAAACCTTCTCGTATTACTTCTATACCTGTTCCATCTCCTGGCAATACTGCTATTTTATACATTCAGTTTTATCCTCCAACAAAAATTTTGAATTTAAATTATAATAACTAATATTAAAAAAGCAAGAAAAATTTTTAAATAGGGGTAATGGGTTGAAACCCTTTTTTTTACTTGACAAAAAAAATTCATTTATTATAATAATGCAGCATAATGAGGGGTCGTAGCTCAATTTGGTTAGAGTACCGGACTGTCGATCCGGGTGTTGCGGGTTCGAGTCCCGTCGACCCCGTATAAACTTATTATTATGCCGGGATAGCTCAGTCGGTAGAGCGAGGGACTGAAAATCCCTGCGTCGGCGGTCCGATTCCGTCTCCCGGCATAATTAGTTTACTACTAAATTGCCCACCTAGCTCAGTGGTAGAGCAAAGCATTCGTAATGCTTAGGTCGACGGTTCAAATCCGCCGGTGGGCTAAAGTAAAATCTTATCTTTTAAAAATAAAAAATTTGAAATATTACAAAAATTTAAAGGAAATTATAATGGATTGTCCAAACAAAACAAAAAACTTACAAATATGCAACTGTACATACGAGCCGTGTTCAAAAAAAGGAAATTGCTGTGAATGTATTGCTTACCATAAAAGATTAGGAGAACTTCCAGCCTGTTTCTTCCCGGATAGTGTAGAAAAAACCTATGATCGTTCTATTAAAAAATTTATTGAGATAAACAGTTAATAAGTTATTTTAGAATATCGGAAACTGGATTAATTTTTAAAAAGTATAGTAACCGAGACTTAAGTCTCGGCTACATGGAGTTTGATTCCTTGAACCCTTTGCTTTGTGCAGCAAGGCTTATCTTATTTACCTGAATTTTTTTCATAAAATTTTATAAAAAAATTATAATTCCATTTTGATGCTAAGTACATATTTTTATATATTAGATAAAGATATTTCATTTGTTTTATGTCTTTTAATAATACTAAAATTAACTTTTTTAAAGGAATCTTCAGCAAGGAATCTTTTATAAGGCTGAAAGCAGGAAATTTAAAATTTAAATTATCTGTTATAGACTTAAATATAAAAAAATTTTTAAAGTGATGTTCATTCATTACTTCACAAAAGCCAACAGCTTCCATATCTATATAATCAGCATCAGGAAAAATATTTTTTAATTTTTGTTTTTCATGTTTGTTATATATTTTATCAACAGAAAAAAGGGTAATATTTTTCTTTAGCCGGCAATTATTTTTTAAATTGATATTAAATGTCTTTTTCTCATTTTTAATGATATTGGGGATAATCATATATCCAGCTTTATTTTCATTATTTAGTGACCCGGCATATCCTGTAAGAAACCATTGAAATGAAGAATCTAATTGATGGTGTTGGATAAAAAAAACTAAATTTTTTTTAATATTTTTATATCCCATTCCTGCAATAATAAAATAAATAATATCATGCTTCTTTTTATATTGATATATTTTAAATATTTTAATTTTTTTTTTAAAAGAATATAATAATGAAGCTCTAAAATAGCGGATTATTTTTGATATCTCACTATAATGTGCAGAACATAATACAACTTTCATAATTAATTTCTATTGCTCATTAACCTTTTCTATTAATTCAAAACTGAACTGAATATCTTTTATAGTATTAAAAAAAGGAAGGCGAATTGTTATCCTTTTTTTTCGTTTATCAACAGCAATAATACGCCCTTCCATGTTCATTAAAGGGCCTGCTTTTATAATAACTCTATCATTTTCGTAAAATACTTTACTTTCAGGTATATGAGCATTATTATCAAGAAGTGAAAGAATTAACTTCATATCTTCAACAGGTACTATAGTAGGGTTTTTATAATTCTGTAATATCTTTACAACTCCATTAAGTTTTGAAATTTTTTTTACATCAATAGACTCTAATTTCTTATTAATAAAAAAATATCCCGGGAAAAGATTTTTCAATTCCCATGAAAATTTTCCTTTCCTTTTAATACATAATTTTCTTAATGGAAGTAAAGTGATAAGATTATCTATTTTTAATTTATCTATTCTATTTTTAATACTTTTTTCTTTGTTGACAATAGTCTGAATAACATACCAATTAATTAAAGGATAATCCATAGCCTAAAAATATAATATTATTTACAACCTGAATACATTTACTCAATGCTTTCCATACTACTTTCTAAATCAACATCACGCCGTGCTACAAAATTAATAAATTCTTCCTCTGTTTTGAAAACCCTGAAGAAAGCTAAAAGTTTAGTCATACTAAAAATACGCTCTATATCATTCCTCATATTAATAAGAACAACCTGTCCACCTACATTTCGCAGTCTTGTCATTAACCCGATAAAAGAACCAATTCCAGAACTATCAATATAATTTAATTCTTTCATATCAATTGCAATATATCTGACTTCCTTTTTTAACTCATCATCAAAAACTTTTTTTACATATTTAACGTTATTCATATCCAGATTGCCTTTTATTCCAAAAATAGTATAATCTTTATTTATCCGTCTTGTTATTTCCATATTTTACAATCTCCAGATTTCATAATACATAAATAAAATGAAAATATCTAATTAGCGCTATTAATCTTACAATAATAAAATAATTAGTCAATACTTTTCTTTAAAATCCTGTAACTTAAATAGGGTCAAGCATTGAATACTTCTTTTTTGCTTTCTTATTTATTATTGTAAAAATTTTATCAGCATTAAACCGATTTATTGGTCTCTGCAGTGCTAAATTTTTTAAAGAAAATTTCTCCCCTTTTTTAATATTATTTCCTGCGTAAATGCCTTTTATAGAACCTGCTCTTATCCTGCTTTCCATTTTTGTAATGCTTTTTATCTTTTTGCCTAAAGTCTTCTCACTTAATCTTATTTTTAAAACCATATCATGAAAATCTGCAGGGTCAAGAGAAATTTTATGATCAGGGCCTGGAAGTTTTTTATCAAGAGTAAAATGTTTTTCAATTACTTTAACACCAAGGCATACTGCCATTACATCAAGAAACCATCCCTCGGAATGGTCAGAAAAGCCTATAAAATGATTAAAATATTCTGAATACAATTTTAAAACATTAAGATTAGCATTCTCATTAATTAAAGGATATTCAGATATACAGTAAAAAATAACTATTTTGTTATTAATAACTTCAATTTCTTTTATAACTTTTTTTATCTCATTAAAATCATGTAATCCAGTTGATATAAAAAGCGGCAACTTGTATCCAGCCAGTAATTTAACAAATGATATATTACTTAATTCTCCTGAAGCAATTTTCAATACAGGTACTTTTAAATTAAATAAAAACTCTGCACTTTTTATGTCAAATGGAGAGGCAAAAAAAATTATCTTATTTTTATCACAGAACTCTTTTATTTTTTTAAAAACATCAAAAGAAAATTCATATTTTTTAAACAATTGATATTGTTTTTTTGCATATCTCTTATTAATAAATAAATCCGTATTATAAACCTGAAATTTTACAGCATCTGCCCCACATTGTTTGGCTTTTATAATCATTTTTTTTGCCAGGTTAATATCTCTATTATGGTTAATACCAATCTCTGCAACAATAAATGTTTTTGAATTGTCTGATATACAAAAATTTTTAATTTTTATCTTTTTCATTTTATCTTATTTTCGACATATTTTAAAAACTCCCCTATTAAATAAAAAGAACCTATCAGTACAACATTCTTTTTCCTGCTGATTTTAAAAGCATCTGCAATATTCTCTGTTAAATATATATCTTTAAAATATTTTTTTGCAAGAGAAATTAATTTTTTTAGAGGATATTCCCGGGTATTTCCTATTCGTGTTAAAATTATTGAGGATGAGATTTTTGATAATTCTTTAAGTATTATTTTTGCTTTTTTATCCATCATTATTGTAAAAATTAAATCAATATTTCTTATTTTCAATTTCTGAATGGTCATGGTAAATGATTTCACAGCAAGGATGTTATGAGCTCCATCAAGAATAACTCTATGATGTTTAAAGGGAAAAATCTCAAACCTGCCGAAAAATTTAAACCGGGAAAGGACTTTAGCTGTATTTTTTAAATTTATATTAACAACTTTTTTTAAACCAAAAATAACAGCTCCACAATTTTTAATAATATCAATAGATGTAACAGGAAGTTTAAATTTATACTTATCATCTTTATCCTGGTAATCCTGGTAAAAAAAATTGATAAAATTGTTTCGTATTGATATTGATATTAATGATATTTTAAAATCATGATTAATAGAAAACAAACCAGAATTTAATTTATTACAATTCCTTTTTAGCATTTTTAATAATTTCATATCTTCAAGAAGTGTAACAGTAATACTATTTTTCCTGATAATCCCCTGTTTTTCCTTTAAAATTTTTTTTAAAGAATTACCTAAAAAATTTGTATGTTCCCTGCAGACAGGCAATATAAAATTAAGAATAGGATTGCTTACATTCGCTGCATCCAGCTTACCCCCAATACCTACTTCAAGTACTGCATAATTTACTCTACTGTCTTTAAAATATATTATAGCAATGATTGTAAATAATTCAAAAAAAGTAGGTTGATAAGATATTTTATAAACTTTATTAAAATTTTTTATCTGCTTTAAAACTTTATTTTTATAGTCATTTAATTTCTTTGTTGAAATATTCCTGTTATTTATTTTAATACGCTCATTTGAATACTTTATATGAGGCGATGTATAAAGACCGACTTTATACTTATGTGCAGTTAATATTTCAGATACTAAATAAGCTGTGGTCCCTTTGCCGGTACTGCCGGTTATTATAATAGTGTGATAAGAATTCTGGGGAGAACCTAAGTACCTTAAAAAAAACTTATATTTATTAAAAGTCTTTAAAAAATCTTTTTTTTTAAATTTTCTTACTTTTTCAAAATCAATAATATTCATAGATTTTAAATTAATGTTAAGTTTAATTCAATCGAATCTTTTGGATTGGCTATAACAGAATGAATTTTCCCGTGTTTTTTATAATACTTAACCTTTACACATTTCTTATCCCTTAATTTACTATATCGTATGACTAAACTAGCGGTCTTTAAAACATCATCTTCCTCAGGCTCACATTGGCATAAAACACCAACAGGGCCTTGGGCATCTTCAAGTTCAAAAATATAATAATCTTTATCAATTGCAGATAATAACTGTTCATTATCTTTTTTATCTCTACCAATAACAATCTTAATCTGGTTTTGTGTTAAAAAATGCCGGCCGTATTTTAATAATTCTATATCACCCTTTGATAGTCTTTTTAATTTAAGATTCATTCTCAACCTGTCAGCAAAACGCGGTACTGTTAATAGACACCCGCCTGCTGGTTGGGGATAATACTGAATATTGAATTCATTTGCCAGTTTAATCTGTTTCTGCCTGCCTTTTCCTGTAATATCATATAATAATTTTCTATCAACAATCCCTTTTTTTTCAACTTCTGTTATGGGCAACTTTTTTGCACTCAATGGTCTTAATAATAAATTGCCAAACCCGGATTTAACAGCAATAATTGAGAGAGCTTTATAATTCTGGGACTTTGGTCTTTCCCCTACTACTTCACCGGTAATAATAAAATCTGCATTATATTTTTTTAATAAATAACCTGCTTTTTTAATCATAAGCAGGTGACAGTCAATACAAGGATTTAAATTTTTACCAAATCCATATTGGGGGTTTTCAATAATTTTAATAACATCTTTATTAATATCAATAAAATGAAGTTTAATTTTAAGTTTATTGCTAATCTGGTGAATAGATTTTTGCTCAAAAAATGAAGATTGAAAAACTAAACCTTCAACTTCTATTCCCTGCTTCTGAATAATTTTAACAGCCAGGATACTGTCCAGCCCTCCACTAACCAGAGCAAGTGCTTTAAAACGGAATTTCTTCATAAGGATTTTCTATCAGGTATTTTTTAATTTCATCATAGATTGCAGGTTCCTTAACAACCTTATTTTTACCCTGTAATACATATTGAATATTAGCACGAGCAAAAGGATTTTCATTTGAAAAACCTAATTTCTTGGCACTTTCTACAGCTTTCCAGAAATAAATAAGTGCTTTTTTTTCAGCAGCACTATAAATCTTACACACACCTAAATTATTATAAACCGCACTTAAAAGCTTCATTGCACCTACCATTTCTTTATTACCAGAATTTACACCTGGATATTCCCCGTATTTTTCTTTGTAATAATCAATAATGTCAAGATACTCACTGCCTGCTAGATCATATTTTCCTAATTTTAAATAAGTATTACCCAGGGCAAAATTAATATATGGATTCTCTTTTTTATAAACTTCCCTGGCTTTGATAAAATACTTATTAGCATTCTCCAGATCATAGTTCATATAAGAAATCCAGCCCAGGTTATAAGATAAATCATAATATTCATTTTTTAATTTTTCATAAGCTTTTTTATACTTTGTTTTTGCTTTACCATAGTTACCAAGCTCATAGTAATTAATATTCCCCAGATTATATGATATTTTAGCAAAACCAGGTTCTTTTTCCGCGCCCTCCTGGAATATTTCTATAGCTAAATTCATTTTATTCTGCTGAAGATAAATTTCTCCTAAAAAGTTATCATATTTTACATCTCTATCAAAATCTTTTGCATTTTTTATAGAATTAAAAGCATTCCTTAAATCCCGGCGTTTTCTATACAAACGGGCATATTGATAATGGGCTTCTGGATATTTTTTATCTTCTTTTAAAACTCTCTTTAAAGAATCTTCTGCTTTATTATACATATCTTCTTTTTTTGCTGAAGTATCCGGGTCATAATCAATATAAAATTCAGCCAAAGATGTCAACCTTGCCAGGTCCTTATATTTTTTACCCTTAGATAAAACCTGATAATGTTCTTTTTCAATATTATCAAGGTCCTTATTTAAGAGGTAAATTGATAATAAACCATAATGAGCATGGATATTATCTTTTTCATTATTAATAATTTCCTTATATATCTTTAAGGATTTTTCAGGCTGATTTTTTTTATTTTTATCATAATATATTTTTGCAATTTTATCAAGAGCTAAAACATCTTTTTTATCCAATTCCAGGACTTTTTTATACTCTATTACGGCATCATTATACTGCTGTTGTTTATCATAAAGGTCACCTATTTTAAAATAAGGGATTTTATTGTCTTCATCTAAATTTTTTATATATTCATATTTTTGTTTTGCTTTTGTAAATCTATCAACTTTTGAATATGCATCCCCATAATCTAGATATCCCTGATAATAATTTTTTTTAATTTTTACAGCTTTATTAAATATTTCTTCTGCCTTATTAAAGTTTCCCGGCTTACCTGTATAAATTAAATTTACACCATTATTAATTAACTTTTTAGCTTTATTTTTTTTAATTAAAGGAGTAATAACCAAAATACCTAAAAAAATAAAAACTGCTAAAACAGGAATTGCTAAACGGATTATAGGAACAAAATCATGTTTTATTACATCAGTAATAGAAGGTTTTAATTTTTTTTGGATTTCATGGGAAGGCTTCTTAACCTTTTTTTCCTGTATTTTTATATTTAATTTTTGTTCAATAAAAGTCTTTATTACTGATTCTTTTTCTTCTGAGAGAAGATGGTCAAATAATACTTTTAAATCCCCTGCTGGCAATTCTTCATTTATAATAATCCTGCCAACAACTTTTTTTAATTGCGGTTCAAATAAAGAAATTTTCATGTGGAGCTGCAGTACTTGTTCATCTGAAAGGTCAATTCCTTCCTTTTTTTCCTTAACTACAGGAGGTTGTTCTTGTACAGGTGGAGCTTCTTCTGGTATTTTTTCTTCTATTGGTGGTGCCTCTGAAATAGGAGCTTCAGTAACTTCTGCTGGAATCCCTGCAGCTTCTTGCGATACTTCAGCATGAGTTTTATCTAACTCATCTAAAAAAGACAATTCATCTGAAATTTTTTTCTCAGGTGTATGCTCTTCTACTACAGGTATTTCAGGAGGTTTGACAGGAGATACTTCAGGCTCTTCTACCGTGGATATAACTGGTTCCTCTACTGCTGGCACTTCTGGAAATTCAATAGGGGCAGATACTGCTGGCTCCCCTACTGGAGATACAACTGGTTCCTCTACTACAGGCACTTCCGGGGGTTTAACAGGAACAGATACAGTTGGAACTAAAGGAGCTTCTTCTGGAGGCTGTTCTATTTTTTCTGTAGGTGTTACAGATATAAGAGAAGGATCCCTGGTAGTACTCTCATAATCAAGATCAAGCTCTTCTAAAACCTTATTTATCTCTTCTAATTCTTTTTCAGAATCCTGTCCCTTTTTTGGTTCAGCTTCTTTTTCTTTTTTATCTTTTGCAGCCATATATCACCATTATTTTTTAATTTATAAGTTTAATTTTTAAAGTCAATTGCTTATACTTTAATATCGAAAATTAAAAAAATATTATAAATTATTATTGACTCCTGTTTTAATATTATTATTTTTAATATTATGAAAATGATAAAAAAAATTTATTTTATATGTATATTTATCATTATACTGTTAATCTCATGTAAAGATACTGATACTAAAAAACAATATACCAGGGAATCAACAGCAGCAGGAAGCTTCTACCCTTCTAATCCTGATAAATTAAAAAAACAGATAATCTCATTTCTGGGTACAGTTAAAAAAGCACAACTTGAGCAATATCTGATAGGTCTGATTGTTCCTCATGCCGGTTATATATATTCCGGCAAGGTTGCTGCTTATGCCTATAAATTATTAGAAGATAAAAAAATTGATACTATTATCCTTCTGGGTGTTTCACATCGTTATCCTCTCAGACATCCTTCAATGTACATAAAAGGTAAATATAAATCTCCGCTTGGAGTTATCCCTATAAACGAAAAATTAACAAAGCAGATTAAACAGGATTATCCTTCCATAACTTTTATTCCTGATGCTCATAAATATGAACATTCTCTTGAAGTTCAAATCCCTTTTCTACAGGTAGTATTAAAAAACAAATTTAAAATTGTTCCTATATTAATAGGACATATTGATAAAAAAATATTAAACTCATTATCAAGCACACTCCTGAAAATAATTAAAAAAGAAAAAAATATATTACTTATTGCCAGTACTGATCTGTCCCATTTTCCAAAATATAAAGATGCTAAAAAAGTTGATGCAGAAACAATAAACTTGATTAAAAATTTTAAACCATTAAAATTAATAGAGAGAGAAAAAAAAGTCGAACAATTAAAGATACCTAATCTATCAACATATCAATGTGGATTAGGAGCTGTTACTGTACTTTTGCAGATTGCAAAGGAATTAAAACAATCCGATATCACATTACTTGATTATAAAAATTCAGGTGATGTATCCGGAATTAAAGATCGTGTAGTGGGGTATGCTGCTATGGCTATAACATCAAAAAATAATCCTTTTTCTGATGAGTCTCAAAATAAATTTTCACTGACAGAGGATGAAAAAAAATTCTTATTAAAAATTGCACGAGAAACACTTGAAACTTATGTAAAAAAGAAAAAAATACCAGCCTTTAAAATTAATAATGAAAAATTAAAACAAAATGCCGGTGCTTTTGTAACATTAAACAAAAACCATCAGTTAAGGGGATGTATAGGTTACATTGCTCCAGAAAAGCCGCTCTACCTGACAATTATTGATAATGCAGTAAATTCATGCAGTAAAGATTACAGATTCCCCCCTGTGGACGCGAGTGAACTACAGGATATTAAAATTGAAATCTCTGTGCTTACACCACCTGTTCCAGTTAACTCTTATAATGATATTGTTATTGGTAAACACGGGATTATATTAAAAAAAGATGGACACCAATCGGTCTTTTTACCCCAGGTTGCACCTGAACAGGGAT
This sequence comes from uncultured bacterium, assembly GCA_965373035.1. Classification (GTDB taxonomy): domain Bacteria; phylum Spirochaetota; class JAHITG01; order JAHITG01; family JAHITG01; genus CBDVEP01. The sequence continues at coordinate 6,319 of CBDVEP010000018.1, read as the reverse complement.
GGGACATTGCAACTACTCTTACACATCTTAGCCTAAAAGCAGGACTTTCCAGGGATGATTGGAAAAAAGATACTTCCTTTGAAATTTTTACAGCTATTGTATTTCATGAATAAATCCTTATGAAAAAGCCTAAAATTTTAATTCACACTTGCTGTGCCCCCTGCTTATGCTATTTAGAAAAAAGTTTAAAAGAAGAATATGAAACAACTGCCCTCTGGTATAATCCAAATATTCATCCTTTCTCTGAATACCAGAGACGCCTGAATACTTTATACAGTTATCAGGTTAAAAAGGACTTAAATGTTATCTATATTAATGAATACAATTTAAATAAATGGCTGATTTATACAAAAAATGGATGGGAAAAACAGGATAAACTTAAAAGATGTAATTTATGTTATGAAGTAAGGTTAATAGAAACAGCAGAATATGCCAAAAAAAATAATTTTTCTTTTTTCACAACAACTCTCTTATACAGTAAATTCCAATTTCATGATGATATTAAACAAATTGGTGAAAAATTAGAAAAGAAATTTAATATAAAATTTCTTTATAAAGACTTCAGGGAAGGATGGAAAGAAGGGATTAAAATATCTCATGAAGCAGATCTTTACAGACAAAAATACTGCGGCTGTATCTTCAGCGAATACAAAGACAGCTAAATTTTATGTAGGGAGGGTTTAAACCCTCCCTACATATTTTTTCACAAATTCTGATGCATTACTTATAATTTCATGTAGTAGGGAGGGTTTAAACCCTCCCAACATAATTTTTCACAAATTTTGATGCATTACTTATAATTTCATGTAGCGATTTTTTTATGAATAAAATAACTAATTAAGGCAAAAACAATATTTCCCATCCATACAGCAAAAAAAGGAGGCAGAACACCATTTTTACCAAGTGATATCCCAATGCTTAATAAAACCCAGTAAATAAAACTTCCTAATAAAGACAAACCAAAACTCATAACTAATACACTTTTTGTAGAATAAATACTTAGAGGTGCACCTATTAACATCATTAATAAGCAAGCAAATGCAAAAGAAAATTTTAGATGAAAATCAACAAGCTCAGTCTGATAAGTAAATCCTTTTGTCTTTAATTTATTAATATACTTCCATGCATCTCTTATATTCAATTCATCCATTTTTTTTGTTTGATATGCAAAATCATCAGGCACTTCAGGTAAAATAATCTCTTTCTCGTCAAACTGCTCTACAGATTCTAAATTCCCTTTTAAATCAAAAAACCTAATAATACCTTTATTAAAAATCCATACTTTTTTCTGGTCATCCCATAATGCATATTCTGCATCAATTCGAAACTCAATTTTATCTTTTGAAGGAGAAGTTTTAAGTACCTGAATATTATCCATTTTTTTTTCTAAATAGTGATAATATGTTATATGATATAAATAATTTTCCTTGCCATACATATTCAGATTCTGCTTATCCATACGGCATTGAATACCTTTAAATTTCATATACATGGTTCTTACACGCTGTTGTGCTTTTACTACAACAATTTCATTAAAAAAAACAAAAAATATACTTAATAGGAAACCAGTTATATACAAAAACATAACAACTCTAAAAAAACTAACTCCGCCTGTTATAATTGACATCAACTCTCTATTTTTTGCAAGAATACCAAGAGAAAAAACAGAAGCAAATAACACAGCTACAGGAGAAAATTGGACTATCAGAAAAGGAGATTTATAGAGATAATATAAAAATATTTCCATTCCCTTTATGTCTTTTTTAAGAAAGAAGTTCATCTTTTCTAACAGTTCAGTAATATTAGTCATAACAACAATTAACAGAATAGCTCCAAGAAACGGTTTTATAAACTCAACAAGAATATATCTGTCAAAAATTGTAAATTTAAAATTTTCTTTTAGCTCTTTTAATATCATACTTTTCCTTATCATTTCAGTTACTGGTTTGAGTAGGCTTTAGAGTTTGTAGGGGAGGGTTTAAACCCTCCCCTACTATCCTTCTATAACTATAAACCAATCTATGTTTTAGATATTCTGTAAATATAAAAAATACCACCAGCCATAAAGACCAAATTAGGAAGCCATAAAGCAATTAAAGCATTCATTGTCCCCCCTCTGCCAACACTTTCTCCAAATGTATAAAACAAATAATATAAAAAAATAATTACAATACTTACACCTAAAGATACGCTTTTTCCACTTCGTCCTGAAACAATACTGAATGGAAGTCCGATTAAAACAAAAGATAAAGCAGCAAAAGGAATTGAAAAACGCTTATGATATTCAACCCATAATCGGTTTAATCGTTTTTTATTATTCGAAATTTTTTTTATTTCTTTCATAATACCTGCTGTATTTTTTTCTCTTGTTCCTTTAGTTACAGTAATAGAATAAGCTATTTCCTGAGGAATATTAACCAATAATTTTTCAAAAGGAATATTACTGAATTCATCTAAAATTCCTTTTACAGGCTGTTGAATACTTCCTTTTTCCAATAATAGCCTCATAATTAATATAATACTATGTTCTCCTTTTTTTTCTATACTTTTAAGCCAGCGTCCATTTTTTGCTGTAATGGTCTTAACCTCACTGCCATCCCGCTTTTTTTCATGTATAACTACCCCATACATTACATCTTTTTTTTTATCTATCCTGTCAATACCAATAAACCTTATTACTTTTCTACTGCTGATATCTGTTAATGTATGCTCTTCAATCTGTGTTAATGGTTTTCTCTGTGCAATTTCTTTATATAACTTCTGAAAAGCAAAGTTACCATTTGGAAGAAGAGTATCATTAAAAATAATACCTGCAAAGCTGATAAAAATACCTAAAAGTATTGCTGGATAAAATATACGCCAATAATTAAGCCCGCTGGCCTGCATGGCAACAATCTCACTGTCAGAGGATAACCTGCCATATGCCATCAGTACTGCTACTAATACTGCCATTGGTAATACAATGGCTATTGTAGATGGTAAGAGGTATAAAAATAAAAGTAAAATCTCTTTTAAAGGGACACGCTTAACAACAAGCATATCCACTAAGCGTAAAATTGGATTTAAAACAAAAACAAAAGTAAAAAAACCTAATCCTATTAAAAATGGGCCTATTAATTCCAGTATTATATATTTTGTAAATATTTTCATAATATTTTAGAAAAAACAGACAAAGCAAAATTAAATATTTTAATAAAAATAAATACATTTAACCCAACAAGTGGTAAAACATATAAAGCAATAGATGTTAAAAGTTTTAAATCAAACAATTTCTTAATAATTAAAATTTGTAAAAAAACAATCCAGAAATAAATTCCAACCTTAATAATATAATACATCGCTAAACAATTATGAAGACTTAAAAACAATCCCATTAAACTTACAACAGGAGTAAAAATAAATGGTATAAATGAAAAACATAATAATTTAAAAAGAAGCAGAGCATAATTTTTATTTCCAGGCATTTGATTTTTTTTTGAAAAATTTGAAGATTTTGAAGATAAAGAAAAGCTTTTAATAAAATAAATAACAGCCGTAAAAATCATTAAATTTCCTGTAAAATTTAAAATAGTAATAAAACCACCTATCCCAATAAAAGTATTGATTAAACTTATTTTCATAGAAATAATTACTCTGGATAATAAGTTAAAAACTATACTGGTTATCAATACTAATATGGCAATGCCTATATGTTCGTCTTCTTTACTTTTTATTGAATATGCAATAGCATTTTGCGGTGAAAAAATTAAATTATATATAAAAATTTTATCATTTTTTAAATTCATTATAACTCCCATTTTAATGGCTATCTAATAAATCAGCCACAAAGACACAGAAAAATTAAATCTGCGGAACATGAAGATAAAAAACATTTATATTCTGCCTTGAATATAAATGGAACACTTTCTCAGTTAAACTTTTATTTTTATTGAACCCGGATAAAAACTTTTCAATCGGGGAAATTCTATCTTTTATAACGTTAGGATCTTCACCAAGACCGGTTTTTTTTCCAATAACTTTAATAACTGTTTTTAAATCACCTAACCCGTCAATTAATTTTAATTTCTTAGCCTGTGCTCCTGTAAATATTCTCCCATCAGCATAAATTTTTAATTTACTGTCTTTTATCTTCCTTGACTTTTTTACTACATTATAAAATTGCTTATAAGCATTATTAACTACAGACTGTAATATTCTCTTTTCTTCTTCAGTAACATTCCTGTGGCTTGATAATATATCCTTATGCTTACCGCTTTTAAAAACATTATAATCAACACCTATTTTTTTAAATAACCCCTTAAAAGATGGAGAAATAATAATAACTCCTATACTCCCTGTAATTGTCCCGGGATTAGCATATATTTTATCGCATGCAGAAGCTATATAATAACCACCGGAACACGCAATATCAGCCATAGAAGCAATAACATACTTCTTCTCTTTTTTAAAATTTTCAATTGCATTAAATAATTCCTGCACAGCTCCAATAGTTCCTCCAGGGCTGTTGATCCTAAGTATCAGACCTTTTACTTTTTTTTGTTTAGAATAAGAATTAATTTTCTCAATTAAATAATCAACACCATAATTCTCAATTCCAAGTACTCCCCTCTTAGATCCAAATTGGATCACACCATCTACATTTAATATTACAATGCCTTTTTTTGTTAAAGATATTTTTCTTTCCCGTAAAAAAGAAAAAGCATCTTCCCCCCATCCCTTGCCTTTACTTTTTATCGGGCTTTTTTTAAACAAAACAAATAATCCCATAATTAAAGATAAAACAACAAGTGAAATTAATATATAAAATCTTTTCTCAATTTTTTTTGTAATATTACCTGGCATTCTTATTATCCTTAATTTTTTTTACTTTTTTAATCTTTTTATATTTTAAGTATTTCTTTATTAATTCTTCTAACCTATCCTGAGACAAAAATCCTATATGACGTTCTACAACAACCCCATTTTTATCAATAATAAATGTAGTTGGTATCCCTCTTATCCCACCATAATCCATAACAACTTTTCTTGTTCCTTTTAAAATAGGATACTTTATTTTATAATCTTTAATAAATTTTTTTATTTTAAAAGCAGAATAAGGATTGTCAAGTAAAATTCCAATAAATTTCACCTTTTTTTTATATTTTTTAGCTGCTTTAACAAATCCGGGAATTTCTGCCCTGCATGGAGGACACCATGTCCCAAAAAAATTTAATACAACAACTTTTCCCTTTAATTTAGATAATCTATGTACTTTATTTTTAACATCAAACAAACTAAAATCAGGGGCTTTTTTCTTTTTAGCATAAACTATCCCTAATGCAGATACAATAATTATAATAATTAATAATTTTTTCAAAACTATTCTCCTGAATAAAAATTTCATATTTCAAAATTTATTTGTAGGCCGAATTCGCTGATTCGGGTTTTACCATAGGCACTCCCGTTGGTCGCATAACCCGAACCAAAAATAAAAATATATCTAAATATACTTCTTTATTGCTTCTTCAATCTGGGTTTTAGGGACCACACCAATAATATTTTCTACTGCCTCGCCATTCTGGAAAATAATAAGTGTTGGAATACCGGTTATCCCGAATTGCTGGGGGGTATCTGGATTTTCATCAATATTCATCTTCATAATTTGTATTTTACCATCATAATCTTCAGCAATTTCTTCTAATACTGGTGTAATCATTTTACATGGCATACACCATTCTGCCCAAAAATCAACAATTACCGGACTATCTGATTTTGATATTGTCTCCTGAAAATTTGCATCTGTAATATTTTCCATTATTCTTTTTACCTCAACTAAATTTAATTTAAAAAAAATATAATGCATTTATATAATATGTCAAGGAAAATCCAATTTCAAAAACTTATTGACGAATCTTTTATTTTATATATTATATTGTAATATTTTTAATTATTAAAAAGGAAATTAAATGAGATTAAACTGGTGGCTTATATTAGGATTTACTGCCCAGGCATTATTTACAATGAGATTTTTAGTCCAATGGGTTGTAACAGAAAAAAAACGAAAAAGCCATGTGCCAATTTCTTTCTGGTATTTTAGTATATTCGGAGGACTATTACTTTTATTGTACGCTATTTATCGAAAGGACCCTGTTTTTATACTCGGCCAATCAACAGGTGTTTTTATTTATTCCCGCAATCTTTATTTTATTCATAAAAAAAACAAATAAAAATATTCATTAAGGTTTATTTTTTATTTTTTCAATTTTATAATTTAAAAATCTCTTCTTCATCCACCTGACAGCAAAAGCATCCATTAATGCTGCAAGAGCACGATTCATTA
>CBDVEP010000017.1:0-28615 GCA_965373035.1 uncultured bacterium | reverse complement strand
CGAAAAAACACCTTCCTTTGTTATTTGCACATTTCCACTTTGTTTTCACCCACATAAGTACACTTCCTCTATTCATATTAATATTACTTATACCTGAGTATTCTGCTCCTCTTGTACTGTCCTTGCATTTTGAGGCATCCAGTGCCTTATATATCCCTTTAAACCCTTCTCCTTCTTTTGTTAATGCTCCTCCTTTTATACAAGTCCCATTTCCCCTGCTCATTACTGCATCTGCTGTATTCTCATTATAATTTGCGTAAAACAATACTGCATTACTTAAATTAGCTGGTATTATATGAAAATTTACTTCTTTCTCTGTAATATTAGATGCTTTATCTTCTGCTTTTGTTTTTAACTTATAATCTCCATCATCCTTAATAGTTGTAAGTTGTAAGTTATAAGTTGTAAGGTCAACATTTGTTGAAAGGATAATATTTTCATTAAGTGTTATATTAACTTTTGACAGGTTTGTATCTATTGCTGTTATCACTGGTGTAACTTCTATATATTCTCCGCCTTCTTCTACTCCTTCTATATTCACAATAGGTACTGTTGTATCAATTCCAAACTCCAATACTCTGTTTGCGACATTCCCTGCTTTATCTTCTCCCTGTGCTTCTATCCTGTAATTCCCTTCATCTGACAATTCAGTTGAAAATTGGGAACTGGAACTTGAATGTATTATATTTTCATTATGTCTTATCACAATATTGCTTTCTCTTAAATTCTCATCTATTATTTCCACTGAAACTGTAACACTATTATTATAATATTGATCTTCCTGAACTCCTGTTATGATAATCTCTGGCGTTGTCATATCTATTATAAATTGTATATTAGTCAATGAGAAATTACCTGCTTCATCTATGGCTTTTAAAGTGACATGATGTTCTCCTTCTGTTTCATAAGGGCTGTTATCTCCATGTATAATTATATTCTCATGTGCTGTCCTGTTATCTGTTACTGTATATTGCAATACCACTGATTCATTTGTTATAGACGGGACAGGTTCTAAAACAATGACAGGAGCTTCCATGTCAGGATCTGTTATATTTATATCTATTGTAAAATACTCCTGTCCACTTGTCCAAAAACTTGCTAAATCTCCTTTATCCCATACCATTAGTTTATAATTTATAGTTTGTAGTTCATAGTTGTAAGAAGATAAATCTATCTTATGAAAACTATTTGTGCTGTATATTTTACCAGTGTCAAAGATTATCTCACTTGAATCCTTTAATCCCTGTATCTGATAGGCTGATTGTATATCTCCTAAATCAGGGTCTTTAAATTCCCAGCTTATATTTGGTGTCAAATGATTGATAACCGGATTAATCTTCCCATCTACTAATAGATTTTCAGGTATGTCAGGATTTCGATTTGGTGCAGGGCCTCCACCTTCTGTTAATATCACATCCACCTCTGCTTGCTGGCTATTTCCACAGAAATCAGTTGCTCTTACAACAATCTTGTAATCAGTATCATATAATCCGGCAGTGTCCCTTATTAGTTCAAAGTCTATTGATTTATATTTTTTCATTCTAAATTCTGGATTCTGAATTCTAAATTCTCTTAATACTACCTTCCCATAATACTCATTCGTATAATAAATCTCATATCCTGATAAGCAAATATCTGTTATCTGTCCTTTTATCAACACTTCACCACTTACTACCTGACCTGATACAGGTGAATTTATAGAAACTACTGGACTAACTGTATCAACTAAAACATAATCTTTATGCTTCTTTTCCCTGTTTCCTCGTTTCCCTTGCCATAAAATATGCCACTTTGCATTATCTTCACTATAATAATATACTTTATAAAATCCATCAGTTAGTTCATATTTATTAGTTCGCTGTTCATAATTTTTCTCTTTTACTATAATGCCTTCACCATATTTATAAATCTTTACATAAGTATAGTCAATTCCAGAAGCCACACCATAAATGCCATCTGGACTTTGAGGAGTTTCCACAACAGGATCATGGGCAATTACTTTTAATTCACTTCCCTGCAGAAAATTGATTACCTTTTTATCACAACATTTCTTTTTATTTGTTACTTTTATTACTTCTGCTATCTCTGTCTTTGGTGCTTTATTATCTATCCATACAATCCTGCTGTCCTGTCTCATTCCATTCTCATTAATTAATCGTACTCTTAATCTAAATTCACCATTCAAATACTCCCATTTTCCATTTACTTTTTCTTTTAATATCCATGGATACCACAGAGTATGTATATATTTAGACCAGTGTTTAAATTCTTTTATAGTTTTCCATTCTATTGGATTTGTTCCCAAACCATATTCTATGATTAATTTAGATCTTCTAACATCTGTATTAATTTTAGCCTTTATTTTAGCTATTTTCCTATAATATACACCAGGTTTAGGTAATAATATAACAACACTTTTATCTACTGTTAAAATCAATGCTTCAGACAATCCACTCTCATTACCCAGCCAATCTACAGATGAAATACGATATTCATATAAACCATTAGTCAATCCAGAATCATAATAATAATTTGTAATCTGTGTTTTATAATCCTGAATTAATCCCCCATTCCTATAAACATTATATCCAGCTAAATCATTATTTGTTACCCCATTCCAGAATAAAGCAATATTAGTTGCATATTCCACATATCCTGACAACCCCTGTGGAGTATCAGGTGCACTTTTATCAATAACAAACTCAATTCCATGCAAAGTCATATTCCCTGCTAAATCACTGGCAGACACTTTAATTTCATAAATTCCATCATTTGTAATTTTTAATTTTAAATCTTTAATTTTTAATAAATTATCATTAGTCCATCCAACATTATATACAATCTTACCTTCTCCCTGCTTTACACCCATTACTCCCTGAAACCTTAATATCTCAACTTCAATTCTATACAGATGCCTGTCAGATATACTTATATCAACAGTCCTATTCTGTGTATAAGCCTGATTATTCTCCACTCCTGTTATATCAATCACAGGCATTGTCTTATCAATCATCACCCAAACCGTATTAGTCGTAATATAATTTGAGATTGCTTCGGGACTTGAGTCCCTCGCAATGACAAGAAAATTTGAAATAACAGAAGAATAATTAGTTGAAGCATACTCTTTGTTGCCTACCTTATCCAAACTCCAGAAACAGACTCGATGAATGCCTTCATCAGTTATAGGCGGCAGAACCAATCCCTGCCCCTTTACAATAGATGTTAAATTATAGATGTCAGGTGTTAGGTCAGGAGGTTCATTGTAATTCACAATCATAAACATGGTATAATCCACACCTGATGCAAAACCATCAACTAATGGATCTTCTGCCGTAAGTTTTATCAAAACATCATAATTCACCCATTCTCCTGAATTTGTATAATCACAAATTGTTATAGGAGGTGTAATATCATTAGCTTTCCCAGGAGTACCCGTATTAAAAATAACCCAATCTTCTTTTGAATTATTATCAATGTAAGGTTTCCTTGCAATAGAGCCTGCTTTATTTGTCCCAAGCTCTACAGCAGATGTCTCGTCTGTTGTACTAAAATTACCTGTCCATTCGCAAATATTTACCAGATAATTAGCATCCTCAACTTCTAATGAATCCATACTGCCATCATAATCACTCCAGATAACAGCATCAACTACCAGATCATTTATTTTCAGTACTAACTGATCATCTGTTTCAGACAAGCCTTCTTCAGAAATATATAAATCAATATATCCATTTCCATTCACATCACCAACATCATCTATTTCATCAACACCATCTCCCCAGTGAACTACTATATATTGATTGGAATGAATACTAACTTTAAAATCAGCAAGTTTTCCATCTGTGCCATCTAAATCCGTTAAAATAAAATTCTTTAAATCAATAACCCGTTCTTTAAAACAATAAATTTCAGCCCAATCACCCCCATCTTCTGTAAGCCCTTGAGGATTGACTTCATTTATCCATACAGGTGGAACTCGCTTTATTTTAACTATATTTTCTTCAATATTTCCTGCTTTATCTTCTACAACAAGTTTTATAGAAATAATCCCCCATAGACCTGTTAAATCTACTTCGGAGAGCTTTTCATTAATACAAATATTCGAACTATAAAAAACCTCATTCCAAATATCAGGATTTTCACCTAATCCAATATAAATTTTATAATCTTTAAAATTAATATCATTTGCAGTGCCATTAACAATTAACTCTGGAAAATCAAATCTAAAATTATTAGTTGGCAGAGATATCACTGCTTCTGGCAGTGTATTGTCTACAAATATTTTTATTTTATTCTCACTTATATTACTTACACAATCAATACCAGTAAGTCGTAAAATATATTCGCCATCTTCTACTTTTGTTGTATCCCAATATTCAACAATTTCATTATCCAGGGCTAATAAAATATTGCTTTTAATAGAAGCAAATATAATAGGATTAACATCTGATAAATTCAAAATCTGTTCAAAATTAGTAATTGGTCTTACAGCAATAATATTATCAGCTATTTCTTCCCCTACACCATAAATGGATAACAACTCTTCTTTTGAACATTTATTAACATTAATAGAACCTGACTGATATAATAATATCCAATTTGTCTGTCCCTCAATAAAATTATATTCAAGTTTATAATATTTTAAATAGGAATCCATTACAGTTCCCTGAACAGCAATTATATTATTATAACATCCAAAATTAACAGGCATTATAATATTTACATCTGGTAAATATTTATCAACAATAACCTCAAACTCTTTTGTATCCTCAAAATTCCCTGATTTATCATAAGAAGCATACATAACTTTTGTTAATCCTTCATTTGTTAAATAAAAACCATCATCAGCACCTCCAATTTCCTCATCTATAAACTCATTATAAATTTTATAAACTGTAGCTTCTATTCCTGAAGAATAATTATTTACAACAGGGTCAACAGCTTGTAATTGAAAATAAGTTGTAGCTGATATAAAATTACCAATAAGCTGGGAATTATAGAAAAGTGAAGTTTCAGGTGGAGCAGTATCTACAAAAGTAGTAATTATATTACTTGAATGATTTAAAGCCCAATCATAAACATCCAATTTTATTTCAAAAACACCATTTTTCCCAGTAACATCAATCATTCCAAGTGTATCATTTTCAATATTCCATAAATTTGTTTGTACACTTATCCATGATGAATAAGAATTAGTTCTATATAAAACAATAGATTTACTCAAATTAATATCATAAGCATTTCCTCTAATCTCAATAAGTTTTTTACTATCTTTCTCCATAATCCGGGCAATCTTATTATTTACAGGAAAAACAATTTCAGCTACTGGGGACAATGTATCAACATAAAACTTTTTCATTAAATAAGTCAAATTTCCTGCATTATCTGAAACAGATATATAGAAATAATAAGCATTATCATTCACAGTATTATTATCACGATCTTTCCCATCCCATATATTTGTAAATTTACCAGTATTGAGCAATTCATTGTTTATAAAAGTTAAAATTATTTCATTATTAATATTATAAATATCTATCCTGACATTTAACTCTTCTGATAAATTATCCTGAATATTATAAACAAATTCTATAATATCATTTTTCATATCTCCATCTGGAGATAAATAATTTGTAGGACTTAATGTAAGGTCTAATGTTGGAGATGTATTATCAACTATTATATTGGTATAAACTTCTTCTGAAATATTTCCAGATGGATCTTCTATAAATACTGCAATTTTATACAATCCATCATTTAAAACACTGCTGTTAACTTTCCCATCCCATAATTTGGAAAACCAGTTATTCTTTGTTAAAACCTGTTCAACTATATTTCCAATAAAATTATCATCACTATTATATACCTTAATTGTTGTATAAACTTCATCTGCTGTATCATCTGTGAAATTAAATCTAATTACAGCTTTATCCTGGATAAAATCATTATTAGGAGAAAAACAGGATGTTACATATAAATCATTAATCTGTGGTGAAGTAACATCATTTATTAAATTAAATACTAATGTTTCTGTCTCAGATTTTTTTTCAGTCAAATCTATTGCATAAATCTTAAAAGTATAAGTTCCATTATCAGCTACACTTCCATTAAAAATTCTGCCATCCCATTGAATTGCATTTTCACCAGCATTGTATTTTATATCATTACATAAAATTTTCACTGTTTCATTATCAGAATTTACAATTTTAGCATAAATAAATGCATCTTCACTTAAATGAAAATAAAATGTTTGCTCAAAATCTAAAGGTGAGAATGGGTCATACAAAGCAGATACATCTGAAATTACAGGCTTTAAATTATCAATAACAATATCAATAACTTTCTCTGATATATGATTATATTTATCTTCTGCCTGAACAATAACTTTATATTTACCATTTAAATCAGATGTATTTAAATTACATAATACTTCATTATTTTTATTATTGTAAAACTCACTGATTAATCTATAATTTGTCATAGAAACAGGATTAAACAAATATACATTCCATTTATTAATAAAATAATCATAAATCGTACCTATCACTGTTAATTCATTTTCTATATATTCATTACTTTCAGGAGAAGAAATTTGCAATATTGGAGAATTATTATCCACATTTACTTTTACCTTATCTTCATTAAGATTCTTGTATTTATCATAAGAAGAAAGCTTAATAAAATATTCTCCGTCACTTAAAAAAGATGTATCCCATATTCCCAAAATATCATCCTTAACTGCATTTGAAATCTGAGTAATTACATAATAATCAGATGAATTATTTAATTTATATTCAAGTTTATAATAATCAAAATTTTCATCAAAAGCAGTACCATAAACAGAGACATTATTATAAAGCCATTCATTATCTACAGGAGATGTAATAAGAGCTTCAGGTACCTTATTATCAAAAATATACTTATTAGAATAATAAGAAATATTGCTTGCAGTATCAACAGCAGATAGTTTTAAAATAATTGTTTCATTTAACCTATCTTTATTAATAAATCCAATAATATTATTTGTAACAGCAGAAGAAGATTCCTTTAAAATTATAATCTCCTCTGGATTGGATATTAAATAATAAGAAAGTGTATATCTATTAAAATTTTTATCAAAACAATTTCCAACAAATGGAATGACATTATCTTCAGTCTGAATATCTATCTCTTCTGAAAAATCAGCAATAGGATAGATAGTATCTATTTCAATGTTTATTTCTCTTTCCCCTGATTTATTTAAAATAAAATCATAAGCAGTAATCCTGCATTTATATACTCCATCCTGTAACAAATTATTATTAGTTTTGCCATCCCATATAATATTTTGATATGTTTCTATATAATCTGCTCCCTCAATTTTATTACTGAACATTGTAAATAAATATATATCACTGTTATCATAAATATCACATCTTACTTTACATTGATTATATAATTTGTAGTTAATTATTATATCATCTTTTTTATTATCATTATTAGGAGAAAATATTTTAATTTCATTATCCAATAAACTTATAATTTTATCAGAATTATAAATAGAAACAGGTATTATTTTCTCAGAACAATTACTGGCTTTATCAACAGCCATTATTTTAAGTAAATAATCTTCATTTAATTCAGTGGTATCCCAATTACATATTTCACCTGAAATAGAATGATAATTTTTATATAATAAATCCCATTCTGTGCTATCAACAGATTTATATTCAATTTTAAAATAATCAATATTTTTATCAAAAATACTGCCTTTAATTTTAATTAGTCCTGAAATATGCTGGTTATCTACAGGGTCTATGATATTTATTGCTGGTTTTATATTATCAACTGTAAGATAATCACCTGCATAAGAAAGATTACCTGCTTTATCTTCAAGAAAAACTGAATAATAGTAATCATTATCAGGAACAATTACAAATGAATCATTTTTCCCATCCCATGAGTTTGTATAATTATTAGTATTAAGGAATTCATTATTTCTGAGAAGACGCAGAGTAAGCCCTTTATTAATCCTGATTTTAAAATCACCATCAGGTTGGATATCGTCAATTATAATGTCAGGATGGATTTCACCATTTACTTTTTTAGCTTCAACATCCCAATTCTCAATTTTAATATTCAGTGGTAATGTATAATTAGCTGATGTATAAATATTATCATCATCTGGCTGGGCATTAATGTTATAAGATATTTCTTTTATTGGACAAATTACTTTTCCATTATCTAAATTTGAATCTTCTGAAGTATCCCACTTCTCATTATAATCTGTTGTACCTATTATTTTATCATTAGGATCAGTAGTAGTTTTTGTACCGGTACTTTCAAAAACTAAATTAACATTTGGATTAGAAACATTTGTTATTGTATATGCAACTTGTGAAACATTACCTGGAATACTAATCAAACCATTTAGGTTTCTTATATAATTCTGATTGTTAAAACCATTACAAGTACAATTATCTATCCCGCTTGATTTTGTCCATGGTCTATAAAACAAATGAGGATTCGGAGAATAAACTCTAATACTATCATAATTAATATATTGATAATTTGAATTACCCCAAAATCCAAAATAAAAACCAGTCAAATGTGTTGAATCCCATATTTTTCCAATATAATTGTTATCTACATACAAAGTAATACTATCATTATAAAAATATATCTTCCAATGATACCATGTGTACAGTTGTGCTGATGGATGTCTATTAAAAACACCTCTTGCAATATGAGCTCCATTATCAAATCTTATAAAACGATAACCCCTATCAGATGCCCTGTCTATCCAGTCTATTTCATAACCAGTATTATTCCAACGATTAACTCGTGATCGACCCATCATAAACCCACCATGTTTACCAACCACATCACCAGGTGAGTTTCTAAATCTAATATCAAACTCAACAATAAAAGGTCTATTCATTCTTGCATTATTAAAAATCCAGCTTTCAGTAGGATGATAACTTTTACCACTTAAATAACCACCTTCTAAATACCAGCTTCCGCTAATAGCTGCCCAATTATTCATATTATTAAAATTGTCTTTGATATAATATAAGGTATCCCAATATGATTCTCTGCCATTTGCCCGGATAGTATAATTAAATTCCTGGTCAGTATAATGTTTCCCTTCACCATAAGCTTCCCAATAATATACATCACTGTTCCCTACTATTTTTTCAGTAACATAACAATTTTCTTTTAGCTTATATCTAATAATTCCTTCATCATTAATTCCATCTCCATTAGGTGAAAATATCTTGTTCAACACAGATAAATCAGCAGTTTCTGGTGGAGTATTATCCACAATTAAATTCATTTTATAAATCCCACTTTCATTCCCTGCCCAATCTTCTAACATAATTCCTACATTATATAAACCATCATCCACTATATTTCCTGTTTTATATTTACCATCCCACATTATTGTTATATGCTCATTTTCTGTATTTGTTAATATTAAATTATAAACTTCATAAGCATTTGATGAAACAATAGATAAATTTATTATCCCCATTTCAGATACATCAAATTTTACATGCGTTTCATCTTTAATTCCATTATTCTGGGGTGAAAAATTAGTACAGGTACAGTTTAAATTTACTAATTCAGGAGATTGAGTATCTACAGTAATTTTTGGTGATACTACTTCTTTTGTATTCTCGGCTTCATCAATACCTTTAATCTTAAAATAATATTTACCATCTTCTACTGTATTATTATCATTATTTTTCCCATCCCATACAATAATTTGAGTTCCTACACTTTGATTTTGATACTGTAACAGCACTTTAATTTCTTTATCTTCATTATTAAATATTTTTAAATTTACATTTATAACCTCTGATTTATTATCAGCTAAATTATATTTTATAATAAAAGTATCTTTCTTCCCATCATTATTAGGAGAAAAATATATATCTGGTAAATTTAAGACTATTTCCGGTGGCTCTACATCTGAATTGACCTCTATTTCTCCTTGTACAGGTAATGAAATATTCCCAGCTTTATCTTTTACTTGCAGTACAATATAATATATCCCATCTTCTGCTATGCTGTTATTATCATCAAGACCATCCCAGAAAATTAAATTCTCTCCTTTATTAAAAAAATTTGGATAATCAATATTCTTAATAAGCTGATTTTCTTCATTAAATACTTTAATATTTATAAAACTATTTTCTGAAAGCTCAAATTTAATCTCTGCATATTTATTTATTCCAAGGGGATGAAAAACAGATGGAGAAATAACAAAGTTACTTATAACCGGCACAATGCCATCTAAATAAACACTTACTGTAGTTTCATTCTTATTTCCAACTGTATCTTCTGCATAAAGATATAAATTATAATCTCCTTCAAAAGACTCATTTACATCAAGAGTACCAAGTAAAGCATTTGAAATTTCAGCAGTCCCATTATTAATTATTATTCTATTTGTATTACTCTGTGATTGTAAAAATAATTCCCATTTTTTTAATTCTGTTTCATCTTTTACACTGCCTTCAATTCCTAATTCTCCTTTAGCTATTATACTATTTTGAAGAGGAGAAATAATTTCTGTTTCAGGTGATTTATTATCAATTTTAACCTTAATCATATCTTCTGTAATATTTCCATATATGTCTTTTACATATAATCTTAAATCATATAATCCTGCTTCCAAAGGAGTATCCCATACACCAAGATTTCCATTAGTAATATTCATACTTAATCTTGTAATCTCTTTCCATTCCCCTGGCTGTGACTTATATTCCAGAGTATAATAATTAATATTTTCATCAAAAGCAGTTCCCTGTATTACTGCTTTTCCATTTATAAATGAATTATTAGTAGGATATTCAATCTTTGCTATTGGTATTTTATTATCAATATGTATGGAAATAATCTTTTCACTTTTATTCCCAGCTAAATCATAAACCTGTAATCTCAAAAAACATTCACTATTATAATCTGTAATATTAAACTGAAAAATGTTGGTTTCATTACTTATGTTATCTTCTTCTCTTATTAAATTCCAATCTGCTGATGTGTTTAACTTATAATCAAGTATTATCTTATGAATATTTTTATCTTTTGCATAAGTTTTAATCGTAATGTTTTCTTTATTAATTTTTTCATTATTTAAAGGAGAAATAAATGCTATTTCTGGCGGAGTATTATCAATGTTTACTTTAACTGATTTATTTATAACATTTCCTTTATTATCAAAACCAGTTATTTTAATAGTGTATAAATCCTCAGATAAATTAAAAGTATCAAAATATTCTGATAAAGAGCTATTAACATTATTATTTTCTAATACAAAAATATATCCTGCTGGATTTTCACCAATACCATATTCAATAATATATCGGGATATTTCTCCATTTATTTCACCATTTATATGGGTAATCCCTTTAATGTAATCATCATTTAAAGGAGAAACAATGTTAATTTCAGGCTTACTGTTATCTATCATAATTGGTATTATTTTTATGTTAGTAATATCATTAATCCAGCCTCTTGTAATTATATCATAATTCCCATCATCTGCATTATTATCATCATTATCTTTACCATTCCATGTAAAAATAAATTTTTCATTAGTAATAAAACTATTTGTAATTAAACTGTTAATAAAAATATTATTAGTATCACTTATGCTAACATCAAGAAAAATATTTGTATATAATTCACATAAAACAACAGCATCATTATTTGAAGAAATTATAGAAGGAGATAACAAACTTATTCTATATAAGCTATTATCAGGATTATTTGTAAAAATAATATTACGCACAATTTCATTTTTATTTCCTGCTTTATCTCTTACTTTTAATACAAACTGATGAGCACCTGTTAAATTCCCACTATCCCATACATGAATAACTCCATTTTCAATATCCTGGTCATTTCTCAGCAGTATATCATTATCCATATATAATTCAAAATAATCCAGATTTGTATCACTGGCAGTTCCAATAATATTTATCATTCCACCTATATTTTCATTTTCAACTGGATTTACAATATTACATTCCGGTAAGGTTAAATCAAGTGTGACTGTATAGTTTTTAATAAACTCATTTCCAGCATCATCAACAGCAGAAAATTCTACAAAGTAAATTCCTTCATCTACTAAATTTTTACTCTCATCTTTTCCATCCCATGTAATATTATTCTTGCCTATTTCATTCATCTCCTGCTCTATTGTTTTAATCATATTTTCCTGTTTATCTAAAACTGTTAACTTAACAATGGCTTTTTCATTAAGCATAAAAGAAGTTATGAAATTATCCTGCATTAAATCATTATTTGGAGAAATATACAATGACTCAACACTGATTGTGTGTTCATCAACTGGATGGGTATAATCTATTTTAACATCAATCCTTTTTTCAGAAAAATTACCTGCTTTATCTGTTATTTTTAAATAAGCATAATAATCCCCTTCCTGAACTAAATTACCATAATCATCAGTTTTATCCCACTCAATGCTGCAATTCATTTTATCTATTTCTTCATTCATTAGCTCTTTTATTAAAATATTATTAGTATTATAAATTTTTAAATTCACAAAAAGTTTATTTTCATCAAATTCAGGGAAATCAATTGCTGTAAATTTTAATATAATAGTATCCTGCTTCTTCATATCATTTAATATCATTTCAGTTGTTTTATACTTAAAATTATTTATAACAGGGGGAGTATAATCAATAACAGCCTGTATAATCGACATATTATTATCAATACTTTTATTATTTGCTTCATCATAAGCAGAAACAAGTAATTTATACATACCTTCATTCTGCAATACACCATTCAGCTTCCCATCCCACTGGTATTCTATCTCATTTTGTTGAAAAGATGAAACTTCTTTTATTCCAATAAAATTATTATCTCTATCATAATGAAGAATACTTATTTTTCCTAACTCATTTAACTGCATCTTCAAACTCAATTCATCTTTTATTCCATCATTGTTAGGGGAAAAAACAATATTTTCTTTATTAATAAACAGAAATTCAGGTGGTTTAGTATCACAAACTACATTAACTAAAGCAGGTTCACTTTTTATATCTCTTGGATTAACTGCAACAGCTTTGATTACATTAGTGCCTTCCATTAAGGTTAAACCTTTAAATTCAAATCTATCCACATTTAATTCTGCATTTCCTTTATATTTATCATTAAGATAAATCTCTATATTATGCATAGATACAGTTTTACCTGAAATATCAATTCTTTTCATTTTTGTAACAGAAGGAATATAATCAAATTCAGGAATAGGAATAATACTACTGTCATAAACAAGAGTATATTTAGAAAAGCTGTAAATAGGAACAACAATAATATTATTATCTTTATCAATATAACCAGGTAAATATTCAATAGTTCCATCATCCTTAACATGATAAGTCCCAAGCCTACTTTCATCATAACTGGCTTCAACTTCTTCATCATAATGATATTTTAAAGTAAGGGGTTTTTCAAATCTCATTCCAGATGGTTTTAATTCAAAAACAGGTCCAACAATCTGCAGATAATCTTCTGATGGATTTACTTCATCAGATGGAATAGGCAGGGCATCTACAATCTTATCAAGAATATCTATTGTTTCAGGAATATCATCTATTTCACTTGCAGATATTGCTTCTGGAGGGAAATTTAATTCCAAAACCCTGTAAGGACTTGTAGCAATACCCCCATTTTCACGTGTTACAATATTTCCTATTTTAAAAATTCTGGTAAGCTGAATTAAATTCCCATTATCTTTTCTTACTTCCAGCAAAATAGTGTAAACACCATATAATCCTGTAATATCCCATTTATATAATAAATTATTTTCAGGGTCATTTGAAGCAGAATATAATTCTTCCCATTCACATCCCTCAATATCACTTCCTTCTGTATAATATATAGTATAATTCTTTAAATCTTCTCCAACCTCACCAGTAATATCAACATATTTCTTCTCTTTTTTAGTATCAAGAATAACATTAAATCTTCCATCACCAGGAATTAACTTCTGCTGGGGATTTACATAACTTTCAGGATCAACTACAACTGAATCATTATCACAAAATAACTCAACCTGCCATTCAGATATTACAACATCATCAGGCACATTAAATCCTGTATCATGAAAAATATCAACAGCTTGCTTTATCTCCTGCTGGGCAGGGTTAAATATAATACTGGAATTCTTTTTAGCAATTTCAGAAGATTCCCAGTCATCAGCAACTTCAGTTTTTGCATACACAAGATTAAGATCATTCCATACTGTAACATTTGGATTGGAACAATAAATATCAATATGAAAATCACTTAATACACCCTCATCTGTATCAGAAGGCATAATATTATAATATCCTAACAATTTAGTCCCCTCATCATAACTAATAAAATTATAACCATGATTAGTTGTACAAAAATTTGTTGTTGATATATCTACCAATATTTTTATTTCTTTATACTTTACAGTAGTAGTTGTCCAAATAAATTTAGGGCAACAAGGAAATTCCTTATACATTTCAGATTTAACATCATTATTTACTAAAAATTGAAATTCAACAGTATTAACACTTTCCTCTACTTTAATTTCAATCAAATCACCTTTGTTAACTAAATAATTAAATTGAGTTTCTATAGAAGGTCCCCCTAAAAAATAATAAGCCCAGGAATGAAATTTTATTTTTATTTCTTGATCAAATAAAATAGTATTTGTAAAAACATGCCCAACTGATACCCAATCCCACCTATTATTAGTTATTATTTCTACATTTGAATAAGTCACTGTCCCACTACAATACATTTCCCAGTCAAATTCCTGAACAGGACACTTTTTACCATAAGCTTTTGCCTTATACCAGTATGTAGCACCAGGTGTACCTGAAACTACTTGATTTTCTATTGGCATAAATAATTTAACTGTCTCATCTTCAAAACTCTTTTCCACTCTTACAGGTATTTCTTTTTCTACTATATCACTACTATTATCCTTCGCAATAGCATTTATTTTTATTATATATCTCCCTTCATCTACAACTTCATCACTATCATCCTTCCCATCCCATTCCGTCTGAAATTCTAAATCTTGAATCTCTAATTTTAAATCTTTAATTTTAATACCATCACTATTAAACACATTTATTATTAAATCAGCATCTTCTGAAATCTCACCTTTAATATGGCATACATCATTTATCCCATCCTCATTTGGAGTAATATTAGTAATATTAACACTTGCTTCCATTTCTAAAGGTTTATTTATATATTTTACTTCTACAATATTAGTCTTTTTAATTATTTCTAATGGCTCACCACTGCTATTAGTTTCTATATCCTTTGCAATTACTTCTACTAAATAATTCCCATCTAAAACTATATTCCCCTCACTATCTTTTCCATCCCATTCTGTTTTATAAATACCAGGTATATGTAATTCATCTACTAATAAATTTGTAATAATAGAACTGTCCTGTTCTTTTATAATATTAATACTCATTAGTGCATCTTCTGTAATATCATAATTAATTATTGCTTTCTCATAATCAGGAGAAAAAGTTAAAGGCAGTTCAGGAGCCACTGATGTATTAAGTTCAAATGGAATATTTATCCTTATATCTTTAGTAACAACTTTACTATTACCATCTCTATCAACTACTGTTAAAATTAATCTATAATCTCCTTCTTCAATATCAGTGATATCCCATATCCCAAAAGTCTCATTAGTTAAATTCAAATCCTGAATAATCCTACCTGTCATTGCGAGGCTCTCGTTAGAGAGCCGAAGCAATCCAGTTGATTCAAGTATATAATAATCAAAATCATTACATACCATATCCCCTTTAATCTTTACAAGTCTCTTATTAGTATATTGCCCTTTGCGTTTTATTTCAATAAAATTACTGTGAACCTCTTTTACTTCTAAAAATCTATTATCTTTATTATTATAATCCAATAACTCTATATTCCAATCAGTAATTATTACATCATCAGGTGAATTATAAAAAAGATTATTAGTTTTAACTACATCCTGCTGAGTAAAAATATTTTCTGCAATAAAAATTTCTAAGCTCTTCCAATTCTTATCATATAATGATATCCCCTTAATTGTATCATCATTAAAAGTAGTTGTATGCTTACTCTCATTCCCAGAACCTTTCATTGAAAAATATACATTTATTTTCTTTAACAATTCCTCACTCTTACTATAATTTGTGGATTCCATATCAAAGGTAACACCTTGTATTTCAATATAATAATTTCTCTGTACAACATTATCAATTAATTCTAATATTTCTTCTACTCTCTTTCCAGTTATTTCTTTACCATCTTTATATAATTTAAATTCAGTCTCATCTTTCCCGCAAATACCGGTTAATTCAACATAATCATAATATGGTATCTCTCCAAAAAAAGTCTTTGGAGCATTACAGTAAAACCAGATTTTAGATTCTGTTCCAATACTCCTACCATTTACTTTTATTGGCTCATTATATAATTTTGCTGTAAATCCATTTATACCAGAATTAACATCTACTATATCTACATTTTGAAACATAAAATATGTACTCTCTGCAATATTCTGATAAAAAATTTTCAACTGCCCTTCTGTCTCACCAACTGTATCAAATATATTTCCCTGATTTACACCAGGCTGTGAAAAATCACAAGTAGGTGAATTATCATACATAATACTTTTTCCTTGACTATCTATAAATTTATAGGGACCTATATCTCCAGTTCCATCCCAATCTTCTCCAAAATCAAATATCCAGTTTATATAAAAAGGCCCGCCATATACAGGAAAATTAACCGTATATTTATGATAAACACCATTTACGCCTAACCGTATCTTAAACTTTGCTTTTTTAACAATTTTACCTTTTGCTTTTGTTTGGCATAAATAATATATCCCCATTTCACCTGTAGTATCTACACCTGATTCTGGCTTTTTAATTTCTACTGAAATCCCATTACCTGAATTAGCATTATTCACATAAACATATCTAACTTCTTCTAAAATCACCCCATTATCTTCTGCTCTAATTACAATCTTATATTTTCCATCAGTACAAACCTGTTCACTATCATCTTTCCCATCCCATTCTATCTGAAATTCTAAATCTTGAATTGTTAATATTAAATCTTTAATTTTAATACCATCACTATTAAATACTTCCCCAGTTATATCAGCATATTCCGACACTTTCCCTACTATTATACATACATCTTTTATCCCATCTCCATCAGGACTGATAACAGGATCCAATACTTCTACATCATACAAAAACAAAGGATTATTAATCTCAACAACTCTGAAATACTTTACAATATTTCCAGCTTTATCAAACACCTGTAATCTTAAAGTATATTTCCCCTCTTCAAAACCAACAGTCTCCCATTCTGCCATTTTCCCTTCCTGAACCTGCAATAAACTAATGTATTCCTTGCTTATCCCTTCAACTTTTGACTTTAACCCTCTTAAATCTTCACACACAGGAATATACTGCCACTCCATCCCAAAGTCATTATTAAATTCATTCCCATCTTTATCTTTAAACCCTGAATCCTTTGATCCCTTTACAACTCCTTCATAGCCAATATCCTCTTTAACATACTCAATAGTAAAATAATCAAAATCCATAAAATCAACAGCAGTTCCTTCAATTATTTCAAAACCATTACTTAATACACAATAACTTTCTGGCTTACTTATCACACTATCAATAGTATTTTTAATCACATTTGCAGAATAATTTGTATAATTCCCCAGATTATCTTTAGTTTCAATAAAGAAATAATAAGCACCATCCGGGGCAACCTCTCCTAAATCATCAGTCCCATCCCAATCCAGAGAATAACTGCCAATATCCTTTAATTCATCTGTAAAAAAAGTCTTTACCTTATTTTCCCCTAAATCACTACCCTCAACTTTTTTACAAACACTGATACTAATAATAGGTCTTTTATCTTCCAGCCCTTCCCTTACATATCCTGACTGGGCATAAGGATCAGTGATACTATAGTAAAAAGTACTTTTTTGCTGTGCTTTCTCATCCTGAACAAATACAAAAGGACTTGAATAATATCTTATCGTATAAGGAGCATCTTTATTATCAAAATGATCAGTATCCCCAAAAACATTATTAGCAAACAAAACAAAAAGGCAAAGTATAAATAACTTAATTCGTAATGGGTAAGTCATTCCCGCAAAAGCGGGAATCCATATAGAATAGATTCCTGCTTTCGCAGGAATGACATTTATAAGAGGTCGTAACTTACCGATTAACTTAATTCCTTTTTTCATATTTACCCCTATCATTTTATTTTAGCAGTAGTTTTAACTGCCTTACTGTTTCCAGTCATATCCTCTGCAATTATCTCAATATAATACTCACCTTCAGGAGCTAATCTGCCGGTATTATCCTTACCATCCCATCTTATCTCCTGTTCACCTTTATCCTTCATCTCTTTATCCATTATAACTCTAACAGCATAACTTTCAGTCTTATATTTATCCCAGCCATAAACTGTTGCTGACAAATAACACTTCTCACTCACCTCAAATCTCACAACCAGATCCTCTTTCCTTGGTGAAAACACCTCTGGCATCTGCAAATTCGTAATCTGCATTGATTCTCTATCAACACCAACTATAGCCCTTACCCAATCACTTTCACTATCAGAATTTCTTGCTTTAAATGAAACAGCATAAACCCCATCAACAGCATCCTCATTATCATCATCTTTCCCATCCCAGCTAATATAATGAGTTCCCCTATCCTTCCCTGTCCAATCCTGCAATTCTTTAACATCACTATAATTAGTCTCAATCACTCCTTCTCCAACATTAAACCCTAAACTTTCAATCTTAATAAACACTTCCCCATCCTTTGGCACACTATATCTAACAATCACTTCATTCACAGATGCTGTTAATACTTTTGGAAACACACTTTCCACCTTCACAATCACAGGATGTACTATACTAACAGCCTCCTGTATCTCCTGCCCAAAACCACCTGAAAAGAATTTATCATATACTTCCTGATTATAAATTTCAGGGTCAAAATCAGTCATTTGCGGTTTTTGAACAGCAACATTTGCAATAATCTGAAGGTTATAATTCGTTTCAGCCACATATTCTCCCATATCATTTCTTCCATCCCAGACTAATTCATGTATTCCACAATTTTTATATTTATTATCTGCTAACACCCTTATTAATTTATCATCATTATCCAATATAAGAGCATTTATTAAACAATGAGAAATAATTTTATAATCTGCTTTAAATTTATCTTTTTGCCTATTATAAGGAGAAAAAGTTTGATTACTCATTTTAGTAATTTGTAAACCAGGCCCCTGCCTATAAATTTTTCCTCCA
Source organism: uncultured bacterium (assembly GCA_965373035.1). Classification (GTDB taxonomy): domain Bacteria; phylum Spirochaetota; class JAHITG01; order JAHITG01; family JAHITG01; genus CBDVEP01. The sequence goes on along the minus strand of CBDVEP010000017.1, from coordinate 9,240 downwards.
TCCCTTCCTATAACAGCAATACCACCATATTTCCCATATATTGATAAGTCATTAATAGAAAAAAAATTGTAATCCCCACTTCCAAATCCACCCATTTTTGCTAAAAAATTTAATTCATTATCAAATTTATACACATACAAATTAAAACTATCAGCAACATATATGCCATTAAATTTATCTAAAGCTACAGCAGTAAGTTCACTTTTTTTTACTCCTATATCTGCTATATTTGTAATTATGATTTCTTTTTTAAAATAACCATTGTTATTAAATTTTAAAATACTACCATTTTTATTACATACAAAAATATTTCCTTCAGTATCTGCTATAACATCAACAGGCTGAATTATTTTCTCATGTTCTAAAATATTTAAACTACTAAAATCATTCACAGGATTTAAATCTAAATCATATTTAAGTATCCTATTATTCCCAGTATCTGCAATATATACTTTTTTTTCATCCACTGGTATATTAATACCTTCAAACTTTTTAGATACATAAATCCCTAAAGGCTGATTAAAACCAGAAACACTTTTTCCAATATAAGTCATACTTTCCCCATCACAATGAAGCTTAACAACCCTATTATTCCCCGTATCAACAACAAATACACTCCCATCATTATGACAGTCGATTCCCTGTGGATTATTAAATCTTTCCTCACCATCACCATCACCATAAGTCTCTATATCCTCATCCCCAATGGAATAGATAATCTTATTTGCAATAGAATCAACTCCATAAGTTTGACGAGTTAATTTAGACCTTATAATAGCATTAGGAGAAATATTATCCAATTTCACAAAACACATCGCAGCAATATTATTAATCCCCAATTCAGGATATACTTCCTGAATTACACTTAATTTTGCCTCATCCACATAAATAAAATTTTTTGGCTCTGCTGAAATTATAATTATATATAAAAAAAGAAATAGTAAAACTAAAATTTTTTTCATAAGTACTACCAAATCCAAATAATTAATTTATATAAAAAAATGTTTAAATACATCTCTCTTTATTAATCTGTTATATAAAGTTGATAACTAAATCCTAAGTAGCCTATAAGTTCATAAGGATTATCAAAATTGACTTTTAATATATCATCTCCTTTTTTTCCACTACTATATTCTATATTATTAAAATTCATTGCAATATCATTAAAATATACTTTTAAGTAACCACTAAATGATAAAAAGAATCTTTTTAAAAGTTTTATATCTATACCTGTACCTAAATTTATATATCCTGAAATCGAAGAAGTATCTTTTGATAAAGAGTTTTTAGATAAAATATTAATACTATGATAATCTGTTGAACCAGAATTATCAAATTTTAATTTTGGTTTAAATATGTATAGACCAGGTCCCATTGCAAACCAATAATTCAATGTTTCATCAAAATGTAATAATCTTATTTTACTCATTATATTAATATCAACTCCAGTTAATTGAATATGGTAATAATTATTATATCCAATCATTTTAATTAATAAATTATCATTTGAGTCATATAAATCTGTTAATATAAAATGACTATGTAATACTCTATATCCCAAAGAAAAATAAATACTAAAATAATTATTTAAGCCATAATCAATAAATCCTTTTAAAGTATAATTAACAAAAGACTGACTTGAAAAATCCTGTAAAACTGAAGTAGAATAATATTTCTTTTTTTCATTTAAAAATACTGAACTATGTAAATCAGCAAAACCTGGTGATAAATAATTGCCTGATAATTCAATATTTAAAAAATTAGGTTTAGCAGATAAATTATAAACATTTATTATAATAAAAGTAAGTATTAAAAATAATCTTCTTATATTTTTATAATAATTAAATTTCATTTATTTTTCTCTTTTTTTAGTTTATCTATTTCTTTAATTCTTTTTTTATGGTATTTAATATCCTTACTATTCCTTTTCTTTTCTGCTTCTTTTAAACGCTTATTTAAAATTTTTATCATTTTATCATATTTTTTTGTTTTTTTATATTTACTAAGCAAACCTTCTTCTACATCTTTTTTTAAATTCTGATATTTTGTTAGAGAATTGATTTCTTCTAAAATCTTTATCACTTCTTCCTGTTTATTTTTATCACGCCAATACATTGAAGCTTTTCTTCGTAAAAGTCTTGCAACTGCTTCTTGATTCCCTTTTTTTCTGTAATCATTTATACATTCATTAATAAATTTTTTTGCCTTCTTTTTATCAAATTTTTTATACCAATTAAATAAATACTGTTTTGATTTAAAAGCACCAGTACTATCCGGAAATTCATTTTGTACAAATTTAAATAAATTGATTGATTTTTTTTTATATTCTTTTACTTCTTTAAAGGGAATATGAAATTTCCAATAATAAATTCCTCTATATTCATAATATTTTCCTATACTCAAATAAGCATCATCAACATACTTGCTTTTAGGATACTTTTTTATTATTTTTTTAAAATATTTTAGTCCATCTTCTGTCTTTATCTTTCCAAAACTTTTATTTCCCCAGATTTCAATATGCATAAAATAATTCCCGATAATTAATAACTGTAAAGGTTTTGTAAATTCATTTAAATCAAATAACTCTTTAACATTTAATGCTAATTTTAATTTACTTTGAATTTTATAAAAACTTTGATAATTGATTCCATCACAACTGAATACATATAGCATTACTACATCCCAGTAAAAATCATAATCAGGGTCTTTTTTTAATATCTCTTTTGTTATTACTTTTATTTCTTGCATTTCATCAATACCTATAAAGTCAAAATTATAAAAATATCTAATACTAATACTTGAACTTTTATATAATTCAAACAACCTCAACTTTTTTTCTTCAAGTATATTTTTTGCATATATATTATTACTTAAAAATAAAAGTATAATTACTAAATTTCTTAATACTTGCATTTAAAATACCTCCTATTTTTCTAATTGTAACATTTCTAAATGCTCAATTTCTTTTAAAGTATGAACAGTTCCCCATAATACAGTTGATGAGTCAAGAAGATAATCTGTCCCATTATATTTGCAGAATATTTTTGCTCCATCTCGCCATTCATTATTAATCTCATCCCATGCATTATTTTCAACTTCAGAATTATTACTATTCATCTTTGCACAAAATATAACTAGATAATCTTTTTTTGATATATTACCAAAAGGTTCGTTATAAAAATAATTCAAATCATCATTTAAACAATCCTTATGTATATATATACAAAATCCATCATTATGATGCCTTATATTTGCATCAATCCAAGCAGAAATTATTGTATTATTTCCACCACCTTCTTCCTCTATACGCTTATTTGCAAGATTTTTCACAAATCTTCTTGAGATATAATTTGCTCCTTGGCCACTTGGAGCTTTGTCCCAATACCCTAAAATACCATGTAAATGATGTTTATCGGAATCTATATTAGGAATTTGTTTATCTATTAAAGTATCTCCCCAACATCCTTCATAACTACCAAATGGCCAAAACTTTAATTGATAGCAAGCAGCTAAAATAACCCACTCTAAATCATTCTCAACATGGTTTTGGGACAAATAATTAAAATGTTCTATATTTCTACTAGAAGGGCCGTTAAGTGGGTAAATTATCCTTTCATAGGGAGGATTTGGCCATCTATGATGTAAAAGAGCAGGAGAAGCATCACCATGTGATGATATATATAAAAGGTCAACAGAACAACCATGATTACCTCCAACATTTTCATCACCTCTTAATAATCCTCTTGTTATAGATACACTATTATAAGTCCAATCATATTTTTTTTGCCAATTCATAAATTCTGCATTCATTACATCCTCAAATTCATCATCATCATCATCACTCATTGGATAAGTATTATCAATTATACCAAATTCAAAATCATGTATAAATAACTCATTCGCATCATCAACATCAAAATTAATTGTATATGTAGTTTTGAAAACATCTGGATTAATTCCATAACTTGCAATATCAGCAGTAAAAACTACAGTTCCATCTCTCTTTGCCCAGAAATAAACCTCATCATCACTGGCTACTTTTGAATTAAAATCAAACCATGATATCGCTCCTGAGCATTCATAATCATCGTTTGGCAATATCTTAAATCCATCTGATGGAATATTTCTACCTGCTTTAACATTGATAATTTTACCAACAGATACTTCTTGATCACATGCATCAAACACTTTATATTTTAATGTAACTTTTTTATTTTCTTGTCTTGTAAGCTCATAATTAACTAATCCAAAATTTTCGGATTGATTATTTTTAATAATTTCAATTAATGGTTTATATCCACTATTACAATCCAACATTTCATTTGCATTGATTCCTTGATAACTTGCATTAATTTTTGTAGTACCCAATTCAACTCCTTTTACTGAATTAATTGCAATACCCCCAGTGAAAGATACATCTGAAGTTTCAAACATTGCTATATTTTCATTTAATGTAGAATAATGCATTATTCCAGAAACAGCCTCAATATTTCCGTTTTGGTCATAAAGGGTAGCTTTAACATTTACCTGACAATTTGGTGATACCCAATTTTTTTCAGGATTTTCAAATTTTAATTCTAACCTTTTCCCTATCTGTAAATAAATTCCTTGATGAATATCATCATATCGAGAATTATGAACTTCAGCACCCCAGCACCAGGTTGAATAAACTTTTAATTCAAGACATATTGTATACTTTTTATTTTTTTCAATTCCATAATAATTAATTAAATCACTAATTTTAATTTTTTTTACTGGCATTCGTGGTAATGGCGGAATATCGTCTTTATTATAGATATGTGCTATCACATTTTCACTATCTAATTTTCTTCTAAGTCTAACCCTAACATCCACCCATTCATTATCATTATCTATATCTAAATCAAAATATATCCATAATTCATCATTTGCAATTTGACTTAAATCTTGAGGGAGCCCAATAAAATTATTAACTTTGGAAGAATAAGTTGCTACTGGATTTATCAAGTCATCACTTTTATAATATTCGATTTTAAAAGTTTCTATCTTTGATTCAGAATATCCTTCAAGCCAACAACAAGTTGGAGAGTAAGTACAATTAGTTAATAATAATGTACTTATTAATCCAACAAAAAGTAATATTACTTTATTTCTCGTCATAATAACACCTTATTTTATAATATAAGATATATAATAATATAAATTTATTTGTAATAAAATAATTAATGTTAATATAATTATTTTTCTTATTTTTATCATTTGCTTTATACCAATTATCATAATTAAATTTATTATGAATAAAATAAAATTAGTTTTTAAAATTTTATTTATTTTTACTTTGTTTAGATTAATTATGAAATTTTTTGTATTGAATTTATCCTCTTTTCCATAATTATATCCAGTATGTAATGTTACTTTGTTTGCTTTTATTATTCCATATTTTGCTGTTATTATTTTCTTGTCATCAACTATTACTATATCCTTTAATTTATCTGCTGTTATTTGTTTGCCTCCTAATAATTTTCCTTTCTGTATTTTTAAAAAAGTCCATTTTTTTCTTCCATGGCTACTTACTTTTTTAATTATTCGATTTTCTATCTCTTTTGATCTTTCTTTACTATTATAATATAACTGCTCGTAACTTCTCATTCTTATTCCAATTATTACTAATAAAAAAATTATTAAAACAAAATAAATATTTTTGTTGCCTGTCTTATGCAAATTTAATCTTTTTATATAATTTGAATTACTTAACAAATAAATTGTTATTGGAAAAGTAAAAAATAATGATAAGCCCATTGAGATATAAATATTCTGTACTCCTTTATAATAAATATATTCTCCCAGATAACTATAATCTGCATTTTTATAAATCATAGCTTTAAATAATATCATAAATGTATCCACAATTGTTATTATCATTAAAATACTTATCAATGAAATAACATAAATTCCCAATAATTTTCTTAAAATATAATTAATGTTTTTTACTTTTATTATCAATACTATCTCCTAAATCGCCTTCAATTCTTTGATTATATTCTTTTATTATATTTGTTTTCATAAAATCACTCGCACTTCCTGAATATTCTAAATCCCCTCCTCTTAAAAATAATATTATATCTGCAAATTTCAGCACTTTATTTAAAGAATGATCTACTATAACTAAACTTGTCTTATTATTCTTTTTAAACTGATTTATTATTTTAAATATTATCTCAGTTGCATGGCTATCTATTTTTGTAAAAGGTTCATCTAATAATATTAATTCTGCTCCATTTAAAAGTGTCAACATTAATGATAATCTTTTTCTTTCACCACTTGATAAATTTTTTACTTTTTGTTTAGCCACAATTTCTAAACCATATTCTTCTATTTTTTGGTTTAATATATTTTTATGCTCCTTTTGAGAATATTTTAATAACTCTAATACTATTTTTATATTATCTATTACAGATAAATCATTAATTAAACAGTCTTCCTGTGTTAAGTAACTAATACCCCGTCTTGCTCTTTTGTAAACAGGTGATTTATTTATTCTTTTATTTTTATAAATAATATCGCCTTTGTTCTGTCGGATTGTTCCCATTAATATATTTAATAGAGTACTTTTACCTGCTCCATTTGGGCCTATTAATCCTATTATTTCACCTGATTTTATTTTAAAGCTAATTTTATTAAGTACTTTTCTTTTTTTAAAACTTTTTTCTATTTCCCTTGATTCTAACATCTATATCCTCTAATCATACTTTTTAAATTCATAAAAATCCCTATTAACAATATCGTAATATTAGGCAGCCAATAATTTATTCTATAATCAACATTAAATCCCATTCTTTTAATTACATTAAATTCGCAAAAAACATATAACCAGTAATATGCTATAAATATAATCAACCCCTGAATAAAAATAAATGAATAATTAGTTTTATTAAAACTAATTATTATCCCTAATATCCCAAAAATTATGATTGCCCCTTTTAAAGCTTGTCTTTTAATTATTTCAATTAAATATTTTCTACTACTTTTGTTCTTAACAAAACTTTTTAATTCTTTAGTAGTATATTCCTGTGGTCGCTTATATTCTGATAAATTTAAATATTTCATATATTTCTTTTTTATCCCTTTTTCTTTTACTTTATTTTTTAATCTAAATCTCTTTCCTATTTCCATATTTTTTCCTATATTTTGTATATAACCATTTTTAATAATAAATTCTCCATTTCTTGCTTCTGCTTTTTTAATCTGCATAACTTTTTTTATTCTTTTATTTAATATGTCAAATATAGTTATATCTTTTGCCCATCTTTTTTCAATATTATAGTCTTCAAAATACAATACATATCGATTTAATATCCAGTTAAAATCCTTTGGTTTTAAATAAACATAAGGATTCTTCTTGATTATTTTCTGAATTCCTGTTTTAATAATATTGTTTGCTTTAGGGATAGTATTATTTATTAACTGATTTATCATTATATAACCTAAAGTCATAAAAATAATTACCGGTATAATTAATAATTTTACATTTAATCCTTTTATACTCAACCCTGTAATCTCTTTATTATAAAATCGTTTATTGAATACATAAATAATAGTAAAAAATAGCCCCGTTGGTATTGATAATGATAAACTTATAATTAATCCATTTGTTAAAATGTATAAACTTTCTTTTAAATTTAACTTATACATTAATATAAATTTATATAAATAATAAAATTTATCTGACAATATGAAAACAGATAATATCAGGATAAACAAAATCCAGAAAATTAATATTTCCTTTGTTAAATATTTAAGATATGTTTTCATATAATCTTTTCTTTCTTATAAAAATCATCCCTGCAATAAAAAAAACAATAATACTTATAAGTTGATTCAATGTTAAATTCAATAAAACTATTTCATTTACTCTAAAGAATTCTACAATGAAATTCAATAATGAAAACAGTATTAAAAACAAAATAAAAATTTCACCCTGATATTTTCTTTTATAAAAATAATTCAAAAATAAAAATATTAATAAGCTGCCAAAAACATAAAACAACTGAGTTGGATATCTATAACCAGAGAGTCTGGGAAATTTAACACCTATTAAGCTATCAGTAGTCTTTCCATAACAACATCCTGCAAAAAAACATCCTATCCTGCCAATAGATGTTCCTAATGGTAAAACACATCCAATTATATCTGCAAATTTTCCTATTGAAAGTTTCCTGATTTTTAAATATAAATAAGAGAATAAAAACCCAAAAATAAGTCCCCCATAAAAAACCGCACCTGGCCCTCCATATAAAATCTTTTTAAAAAGCTGATTCCAAAAATGAACTTCACCAACTTCTAGTAAGTAAAATATTCTTGCACCAATTACAGAAGCATTATAAATTATATACACCAATATTAGAAATTCATACCATTTAATCCCATCCTTTCTCCCTTTAATAATTGCTACAATTAATGGAATTAAAAAAGCAAGAGTAAAAAACATGGAATACGTATAAATCATTATTTGCTTATTTATAACAGGAATATAAATTAAACCTAATTTAGGATACATTCATTCCTCTGAAAATTAAATTTATTAATTATCACTCACTTTCATATTTTACAATCTTTTATCTTTTTTAAATATTTTTTATAATTCCTCGAAGTCTTAAATTCATCTTTTAATTGTTCATAATATTCTAATGCTTTTTTAAAATCTTTTTTATTGTAATAAAGCTCTGCTAAATAATTTAAAATTTTTTCTCTGTATTTTGATTTAGAGTAAGTTTTGAGGAATCTTTTAAACACTTTTATTGCTTTTGGAATGTCCCAGTTGTAATAATAACATAAAGATAATTTATAATCTATTTTTTCCTGAAGTTCTTTATTATTTGTACTGACAGTACTTTGAAGCTTTTTATATATTTCTATGGCTTTAAAATATTTACCCTTGTTAAAAAACACCTCTGCTTTTTGGTAATTCTGCTCACTTCCTGCAAATAAAGTAATACTGCCAAAAATAAATAAAATTAAAAACAGATTTATTTTTTTTATCACTCAATCCCCCCATTATTATTTAATATCCTAAATAATATTCTATAATTTACTCTTTTTTTAAAAAATGTCAAGAATTTTTTTTTAAAAAATTTTAAATTGACATTTCTTTTTAATATAGTATCATAATTTTAAATATCTAAATTGTCTTGTGAAATTAAATATACAAGGTAATATTTTAGATTTTCTAAAATTGTAGTGTAGGAGTTAAGACTTTAGTCT
>CBDVEP010000016.1:0-31740 GCA_965373035.1 uncultured bacterium | reverse complement strand
ATTTTAAACTGCAATTGAGGTATATATTTTTCAAGTATAGTTATTTTTTTTTGTTTTACATGATTATTCCACTTTATCTGAATAATATAAGTCCCTTCTTTAAATTTATCATCAATAATAAAATCCCCGGAAACAAATCCTTTATCAATATTCTTAACTGTTTTATGTTTAATTAAATTATTAAAATTATCATAAATACCCATTTCTATAAATGGAATATCCACATTATTATAATCCCATGCTTTTTTTATCTTTAATAAACTTATAAAAGATAAGCTCTCCCCTATATAATAATAATCCTTAGGTAAAAAAATGTCTATATGATAAAAAGTTTCTTTATTATTAATCTGATCATTATTTATAATATTCAGATCATAATAATTACTATATGAAGCTAAAAATCCATAATTTCTTTTTTCAAGTAATGTATTATAAAAATAATCTTCTTTTTTAGAAAGAGAAATTTTTTCTTTATCTAAAAGATATAAAGTATATTTTTTTACAGGTTTGCCGGAAGCACTGTTAATAAAATAATGACTGCATTGATTATATAAAAGCTTTGTAATTAATTTATATCTTGTAATTACAACATAAGATTCCTGTTTATAATTTTTCCCTTCTAATTGAAATAAATAAAACCCATCTTTCAAATTACTGAAATTAATGCTATAATTATATAACTTTTTTCTTATAAACAACTTTTGTAAAAAATTTTTCTTATCCAAAGCTCCTTTAATTTCATAAGATTTTATTAAACTTTTATTTAATTCATTATTAAAAAAAATACCTTCTGGTCTTTTAATCTGATTTATTGTAATATGCAGTTCATTATCAGATAATTTATTTAAATTTATTTGTTTTTTATCATAATGATAAAATTTCTTTATATCTTGAGAATACACATAAAAAGGGATGCAAAAACATAAAATTAAAATAAATTTTTTCATAAGGCTAGAAAACTAATACAAAATTTAAAAGCAAAATCAATCATTTCTTTTATTGACTTTAAATTTTAATACAATATGTTATTAAAATCTACAGTAATTAATTCCAAATAAAACAGGAGCATCTTCTATGAAAGTATCTCTTGAACTTATAAAAAAACTTCCAAAAGTAGATTTACACAGGCATCTTAATGGTTCCATACGAGTTAATACCATGAAAAACTCTTGTTTTTTATTTAAATAATTTTTTAAGAAATAAAAATAAAGGAAAATCAAAAATTGAGTTTTAAAGAATCTGATTCATCAAATATTATAAAAATACTAAGCTGGCTGGATAAAACTTATAATAACCCCGGCCTTTCAAAAAAATTAATTGAGTTGACTTTTAAAACTTATGAAACAATTCCAATTTATCCTGGAATTGTTGCAAATACTCTCTTAAAAATGCTTGAAAAAAAGGATGCAAATAAACTAAAAAAAAATGACTGGATAGCTTTTGAATATAATAATAAAAAATTCACCGGTAGAATAAAAAAAATTCAAAATAACAAAATACATTTAAAAAATGTAACTGAGATTACCATACAAAATTCATTAACTTTAGACATTAATAAATTAAAAAAAGTTTTAAAGGTTAATGAAGCTCAACTAAAAAAAGACTGGCCAATGTTAATCTTTGGAGAAAATAAGAATGCAAATAAAAATAGCTGAAAATGAAATCAGGATGCTTAAAGGCCCTGTTTCATTTGAAATCCTACAAGGTGAAATCGAAGCTGTAGGCACTATTATTAATAACCATTCTCATGAACAATTTATACCTTTAGGAAAAAATATTCCCATAGAATGTTTAAAAGATGCAATTATTGAAATCACGAAAGGTAATAAAAATAATATTGAAATACTTAAATACAGGACAATACCACAGGAGTGGCATAAGTTAATACAAAAAATCAGCAATAATTCACTTAAAAAAATCATAGTACTAGGTGAAATGGATACAGGTAAATCTTTTTTTATAACTTATATGGCTAATAAATTAATCCAGCTTAATAAAAAAGTTGGAGTTATAGATAGCGACCTTGGGCAATCAGATATTGGACCCCCAGGTACAATTGGCTTTACTATACTTAGCCAGCCTATTATGTTTCTTAATAATGCCAATATAACTGGTATGGAATTTATTGGTTCACATTCCCCGGGTCTTCACATGGTAACAACAATTGTTCAGTTTAATAAAATCATTAATAAATGCAGTAAATTATGTGATATTATGCTTATAAATACCAGTGGCTGGGTTACAGGGGATGGCGGCAGGCTTCTTTCCAGAGCTAAAATAGACATACTGAATCCTGATATTATTATTTTAATGCAAAGACAAAAAGATTGCGAGCATCTTGTTAAAAATATTTTTCCACCTGAAAAGGTTATTCGTTTAACAGCATCTAAAAAAGCCAGCGAAACTTCTAAAGGGGAGAGAGAGAAATTAAGAAACTTAAGCTCAAAAAATTATTTTAAAAATGCTAAAATTATATCCCTTAAGTTAAATAACATTGAAACAGCTAACTGTTTCTTTAAATCAGGTGAACAAATTAATGATTTAAATAAAATCGTTCATCAAAAAATATTATTTGCAGAAAAATACTCTTCTTATGAGGGGACTTTAATAATTACTGAAAAAAAACTAAGGGCTCCAGAAATAGAAATTATTAGTAATAATGGTTATATAAACATTAAAAATTTAACACCTGATTTTTCTGATGGAGCACTTATTGGTCTGCAAAACAAACAACATGAACTTTTAGATATCGGTATTATAAAAAAAATTAATTTTTTAAATAATCAAATTAAAATTATTACACCCTATAATGATAATAAAAATCAAATTAAAGTTATTCAATTTGGGGTATTAAAATATAAAGATAATGGCACGGAAAATGGATTTTTCGAACCAGGTAGTTTCTAACAGAATTATAATAGTTAATATTTAAAAAAAATATGAAAAAAAATAAAAATATTCCATTGCCTTTTATTTTTTTACTTGGAAGGCCTGGATGTGGAAAATCCTTAATTTATAAAATTTTATTAAAAAAATTTAAAAAAGAAAAAATAGCCAGTCAATTTATAAGAATAGATGACTTTCCAATTCTAAAGGATCTCCTTAAAAAAGACATAGAATTTAAGCGTCATATAAAAAAAGATGGTCTGATAGGACAGCTTAATTAATAAATTCGGTATTTATTAAAAATTTTTTTTTAACTTCTGTATTCTCATCTAAATATTCACCTGCTGACTGTACATAAAAAGCAATAACTTTTTTTATTCGCTGTACAGCTTTTTCTGAAGAAGCACCATAGCTGTAAATATCTAACTCCTTACATTTAGCAACAAACCTTTTTTGCTTTTTAAATACTTCAATTGTTAGTACCATACATTATTATATCGACATTCAGAATGTTCAACTTTAAAATTTAAATTAATGTTATAACATTTTCAATTTCAGATAAATTTTCACAGGTTTGAAGTTTTTTTCGTATAATTGCACTATTTTTAAAATTTTTAATATATTGAAGCATCTGGCATCTAAATAATATAATACCTTTTTTCTCTCCAAAAAATTCTATCATCTTCTTTAAATGCATCATCATAACCCTTATTTTTTCCTCAGTATCAGGTAATGAATAATCATTATTCTCAATACATTTTTTTATATTACCAAATAACCATGGATTACCAATAGATCCTCTTGCAATCATAATACCATCTATTGATTTTTGAAATTTACTTTTAGCATCCTCAGGCGTATATATATCACCACTACCAATAACCGGTATTTTAATCTTGCTTTTCAGTTTATAAATTAAATCCCAATCTGCAATGCCTGAAAACATTTGTTTTACTGTACGGGGATGAAAAATAATCATCTGACAATTATTATCCTGTGCTAATTTTCCAATAGTTAAATAATTAATATGATTAAAATCCCATCCACTTCGAATTTTTAATGTTAAATGAATTTTAATTTTACTACTTAAATAGTTTAAAATCTCTTTTAATTTTACCTCATCCCGAAGCAGTGCTCCCCCTTTTTTTGCTTTTAATATTTTTTTTACAGAGCATCCAGCATTAATATTCACTATGGTATATGAAGTCACATCCTGTATATAATCTATTGCATCTTTTAAAATATATTTATCATTATCAAAAATCTGCACTACTTTTGCTGATTCTCTTTTATCTGTATATAATAAATCTAATGTTTTTTTATCCTGATGAACGATTCCCCTGGCTGACACCATTTCCGTAAAAGTAAGATCTGCTCCAAATTCCTGGAAAATCATTCTTGAAGGAAAATTAGAATATCCCGCCAAGGGAGCTGCAAAAATATTTCCCTGAATAAATAAATTATTATAACAAATTGATTTTAACATTTAAAGGTGATTTATTCACTCATTAGCTGATTAAATATTTTAACAGGAGAATATCGTAAATCCAGTAAAATATTCATTAAATGTGTTTTAGGTTGAAACATATCAGAATCTTTACTCTTTTCCTGAATATCATAGGCAAGTTCAATATACCCTTTTAAATTAAACTTCCTGCCAAAAACTGCCAGATATTTACGATAATTCTGTAAGTCATTTTGTGATAATGGATTTTTTTTCTCACGAGGTTTTGAATATATTTTATATTCTTCAGTATAATCCTGTTTTAATTTGGTAATAATGCTGTCAAAAATTAAATCAGGTTTTGACTTTAGATGTTCTGGTGTAATCCAGACTATTTTTGAAAAAGAGTCAAAAATTTTTATCTTTTTAAATAAAACTAAATGATTTTCTGTCTTGCCAACTAAAATAACTAATTTTTTAAAAGCTTTATCAGTTGGCTTGAAATATTCTTTAAACCCTGAAGACACATCTACTGCTTTTAAATGACTATAATTAACATCATTAAATATTTTTCTTACCATAAACTGTAAACGTACTAAATGTGGATCTTTTTTATAAGCAGTATTGTCTAATACTAATAATACACCGCGTTCTGATTGTATAAAATTTATATTTACAGAATCAGAGAATAAAGTCTTTATCTTTAACAACAACTCCCTATTCAGCAGATCATTATATACTGCAACAATTTTTTTAATTTTAGTTTCTGAAGAGATTATATCCTGTAACATTGTTAAATATCTTTTTTTAAAAAATGTATTATCATAAGATGATAGTTTATTAGCCATTTCAAACTGCAAGAATAGATGCTCAATTTTATATAATGGTTCTATTTCTTCTGTATAATAATGATTAGGATGATACCTTTTTAATATTTTCATTAACTGAGGATTATAATAAATCGAAATTCTTTCAACTTTCTGGTCTTCTAATTTTTTTAAATATTCATCAGTTAAAATCAGATTAATAGTTATTGCTTTTTTTTCATCAATTCTAAAAATTTGTGCATTTTGGGTATCACTTGCATCAAGCTCAATCTTAAATTTTTCTAATTTTTCTTTATTCCAGAGTTCTTTAATAATAGTAAATGGAATATACATAATTATATCTCTATTTTAAATAAGCTTCTAATATTATTGTCTAATTGCTTTATTACATTACTCATCGGCAAATGCCGAATATTACTTAAAAAATTAATGATATGTACCAGGTTATAAGGATAATTCTTCTTTCCCCTGACAGGTTCAGGTGCTAAAAATGGAGAATCTGTTTCACATAATATATATTCCAAAGGTATTTTTTTAGCAGCTTCATGCAGGTTATATGCATTTTTATAGGTTAAATTTCCTGCAAAGGAAATCATATAGCCAGCATCTACACATTTTTTTGCTTTATCATAATCATAAGAAAAGCAATGAAAAATCCCATTTAAAGATTTATATTCATTTTTTCCAATAAATTCAAAAATTTCCTTGAAAGCATTCCTGCTATGTATAATGACTGGTTTATTATATTTTTTAGCTAAAGCTAAAAACTTTTCAAATAGCTTCATTTGATTTTCCTGTTTACTATAATTTTTATATAAATCTATTCCAATCTCTCCAATTCCAATACATTTTTTATCAGGTAAAATATCTGCTATTTTTTCAATCTGATTGTCATTATAATTATCAGCTTCCGAAGGATGTAATCCTGCTGTAAAATATATTTCCTTAAATTTTTCTGCCAGATTACGAGAACTAAAGTTACTTGTAAAATCTACCGAAATATTAAATAAGGTAGTTATTTTACTAGTTTTACATTTTTGAATAATCTGTTTTATTTCATTCTGATCTGTTGTGATTAAATCAAGATGAGTATGAGTATCTATCATATATAATAACATGATAGATTCTAATAAAAGGTCAAACAAATTATGGTTGACAAATTAAAAAATATATATTATAATACTATTGCAAGATAACTAATGAAAATAAAAACAGCAATAAAATTTATTTTTATAGAAATTTTAGGTAGGAAAATGAACTTATTTTTAAAATCCATTGTTAAATTGTGTCATACTATTAATAAAAAAGGCGGTGAACATCTAACTGTTATGCTTATTCCTCATTCTGAGAAAAAAATATTTACACTGCATATTTCTCATTTTACCTTATTTTTTTCCAGCATTATCATCATCATTATTATTATTATATCCTCTTTTAATATATTATCTACATCTACAACCCAACAGGAAATTATAAACCTCACACGACTTTCCAAAGAATGGAAAACAAAAGAAAACTTAATAACAAAACAAATAGATTCTTTAAATAAAAAAATCCAGGATTTAAAACCTGAAATAGAGGAGTTATTTGTCTCTGCCTCTTCTAAAAAAAATTTTATTCATTTATTTGGAAAGGGGGGAAGCAGTGACATAAATCTTGATTTCACAGAAGAAAAATCTCACAGTAAATTACCAGATGAATATTATAATTTAGAGCAGATAAAGAATGATATTGAATTAAGCAAAAAATACATTAAACAAGTTCGCAATTTTATAAAAGAGAGAGAAAAATTATTTTCTAAAATTCCTTCGATATGGCCTTTAAAGGTAGGAGGATATATAACTTCTGATTATGGCTGGCGAAAAAATCCTTTTCGCAGGCGTAAAACAGAATGGCATAAAGGTATAGATATTGCTTCATGGCCAGGTGCTCCTATTGTTGCAACAGCAGGAGGTGTAGTAAAATTTGCAGGCTGGAGAGGAGGATACGGACAAACAGTTATTGTAAAACATGCATATGGATTTGAAACACATTATGCTCATCTGTCACGTATTAAATCTTATGTTGGAAAAAAAATTAAAAGAGGCGATATTATTGGATTTCTTGGAAAAACAGGTATGTCAACAGGTTATCACCTTCATTATGAAGTGCGTATCGGTCTAAGTGATGTTAATCCTTGGCCATATATTATTAATATTAAATAAGGGTAGCTTGAAAAAATTTTATGACAACAACTGATAAAGGGATAATCAATAGTATAATAGGACATGGATCTGAATTAAAGGGAGAATTTAAATTTGAGGGGGTTTTAAGAATTGATGGAATCTTCTCAGGTGAACTTAAATCAGATGGTAAAGTTATTATTGGACAAACCGGTCATGTTAAAACAGATCTTAAAGCAGGAACAATAGTAATTGGAGGACTTGTAGAGGGAAATGTTTATGCGACCAAACAGGTTACTTTACTTCCCACTGGACAATTACTGGGGGATATTATAACACCCAGCCTGATTGTTGAAGAAGGGGTTATTTTTGAAGGTAATTGTATAATAAATAAAGATGGTAATAAAGAATTTTTAAACAATGTTAAAAAGGAGTTAAGAACTGATAAGGAGAAAACAAACTAAAAAAAAAATAAAACAAAATAAAGGATTTTTCATTACATTTGAAGGTGTTGAAGGCACTGGAAAATCCACCCAAATTCAAAAATTAGCTCTGTTTTTAAAAAAAAAACAATATAAAGTTATAACTACAAAAGAACCTGGGGGTACAGAAGTTGGAAAACAAATTAGAAAAATTCTTCTTAATCCTGACAATAATCATTTAAATCCTATGGCAGAGCTATATCTATTACTTGCTGACAGATCCCAGCATGTCTATGAAAAAATCATACCTTATTTAAAAAAAAATTATATTGTTATTTCTGATAGATATGCTGATTCTTCTATTGCATATCAATCTGCAGGAAGAAATATTAATAACAATTTAGTTAATAAGTTCAATAAATTAGCAACAAACAATGTTAAACCATGTTTAACTTTTCTTCTACATACTGATTTGCAAAAGTCCATACAAAAAGCAAAAAAATTATCCAAGGAATTTAATGGAGGAGATAGAATTGAGCGGGAATCTTTAACTTTTCATAAAAAAGTTAAAAAGGAATATGATAAATTACAAAAAAGTAATAAAAATAGAATAATTAAAATTAAATTAAAAAAAAATATTAAGGATACACAAAAAATAATTCAGGAAATAACAATACAAAAATTAGAAAAGGCTAATTTTTCATGATTAATATCAATAAAGTAAAATCAGACAAAACAATCAAAGAAAAAATAAAATCTTTTAAAAAATCAAAAAATGAAAAAATTGAAGTTATGCAATCTCCTTTTTATGATAAATTATTAGAAATCACAGAAGTAGAAGATATAAAATTAGAATTAGATCAATTAATTGAACAGATTGATAAGGTTGGAAAAAAGTTTGCCAGGGATGCAAATATAAATAATTTAAAAGAATATAAAAGTCTGATAAAAGCTTTTTTAAATACTGTTATTAATAAAATGTATAAAGTCAAAGAAAAATACGGACACAGGTCATGGGTAAAACAAAAAGTCTTTATTATTGTAGAAAAAATTAATAAAAAATTAGAACTTTTAACTAAATTTATACTGGAAAAAGAAAATGAAAACATTAATTTATTAGCCACTCTTGATGAAATAAGAGGTTTGTTAGTAGATCTTTATAAATAATTTTATAAAATTAGCCACGAATAAACACGAATCTACACTAATTTTAAATTATTTTATATTTAATTCGTATGTATTCGTGTAAATTCGTGGCTAAAATAAAAAATTGCAATAAAAATTAAATTCTATTGACATTAAAATAAATTCAAAAAGGAGATAGATTCATGAAAATCACAATTATTGGAACAGGATATGTAGGTTTAGTAACAGGAGTATGCTTATCTGATTTAGGAAATGATGTTATTTGTGTTGATATTGATGAAAAAAAAATAAAAAAATTAAAGCAGGGGATTTCACCAATTTATGAACCTGGGCTTGAAGAATTATTATTAAAAAACATTAATAAAAGCAGACTGTTATTTACATCATCCATAAAAGAAGGAGTTGAAAAATCTGAAGTCATATTTATTGCAGTTGGAACTCCAGAACAGGAAAATGGAGAAGCAGACTTAAGAGCTGTATGGGAAGTAGCAAAAAATATTGGCAAGTACATTAATAGTTATAAAATTATAATTAATAAAAGTACAGTTCCTGTAGGCTCAGGTGATACAGTTAATAAAATCATAAGTAAAAATCTTAAAAAGAAAATTAAATATGATGTAGTATCTAACCCTGAATTTTTAAGAGAAGGATCTGCAATTTCAGATTTTCTACATCCTGATAGAATTGTAATAGGTTCAAATCATCATGCTCCGGCAAAAATTATTCAAAGATTATATGAACCGCTTAAAGCTCCTATTATAATTACAGATTTAAAAAGTGCTGAAATTATAAAATATGCTTCAAATGCTTTTTTAGCTACAAAAATCAGCTTTATTAATGACATAGCTAACTTCAGCCAGATTGTAAATGCTAATATAAATGACATTGCACTGGGTATGGGAATGGACATGCGAATTGGTGAAAAATTTTTAAATGCTGGTATTGGGTATGGAGGGAGCTGTTTTCCAAAAGATACAATAGCCCTTGTAAAAACCGGGAAACAGCATAAATATGATTTTAAAATTATTCAATCAGCTATTGAAATAAACAACCGGCAAAAAATTAAATTTTTTAATTTAATAAGCAATTATTATAAAAATAACTTAAATAATAAATCATTTGCAATATGGGGACTTGCTTTTAAACCCAATACAGATGATATGCGTGAGGCACCTTCTATTGATATAATAAAATTACTTTTAAAACATAAAGTTTCTATAAAAGCTTTTGACCCTGTTGCAAAAGAAGAAGCTATAAAAATTTTTCCTGATATTATTTTCTCAGATACCCCATTTGAAGCTGTCAAAGGATGTGATGCCCTTATTATACTGACAGAATGGAATGAGTTCAGACAGATAGACATTGCAAAATTAAAATCTTTACTTGCGCATCCTGTTATATTTGATGGTAGAAATGTTTATGATCCGCAAATAATGAAAGAAAATAAAATAAATTACATCTCCATAGGCAGAAAATCTGTTTTATTTTAATTATAAGATAGTGACTATCCAATTTATTGCTTATAATAAATATAATTATCTCTCATAAGAAGGAGCTAGCATCCTGACTCTCTGCTGAGCTGTATACATCATTTTTTGAATATTGTGGTCTTTTACATTCATGCCAATTCTTATAAATATTTTATAATATTGATATGCCTGAGCAAGTTTTTTTGTGATATAATAATTTTCTGCTAAATAAAAATAAATAGCAGGCTGATTGGGATTTACTTTTATCATTTGTTTAAATATTCTTATAGCATCATTATTTCTTTTTAATTGCTGATATAAATTAGCAAGGTTAAACATAACATTTGCATTATTAGGCATAAAGCGTGATGCTCTTTCTAATAAAGGAACTGCTTTATTTGCTTCTAATCGATCAATATAAGCTTTAACCAGTTCAAAACATAACTTCTCATTCTTTGGATTTTTTCTTAAATTACTTTCCAATTGTTTTAATTTTTTTGTGGGATATTTTATAATTGAAGATGCTCTGTTTAATCCTAATCTTGCATCCTTATATTGGGGATTTATCTCTAAAGCTTTTTGATAAAATTTTAAAGCCTCCTGATAATATTCTACTTCATTTTCCGGTTTAAAAAAAGCTTTTTTCTCATAAGCCCTGGCTGCAGTATAGTATGCTCTTGCAGCATTACCTTGTTTGTTTTCAATCTTTGCTGCTGTAACATAATTGCTAATTGCTTCGTCTAAAAGTTCATCTATCTCTTGCTTTTTATTTTCTCTTTGAAGAAAACGAATTTTTTGTTCTAACAATAATGATAAATTAAAATGAATGGCTGTCATGTCAAAACCAAATTTCTGAGCCTTACGATAGTTATTATAAGCCAATTCATCATATTTTTTATATTGATTATAATGATAGTTTCTTTTTTTATTATCAAATTGAAACTTCTGATAATCATTGTACTCTTTATAAGCTTTTGCCATATAATAGTCACCAAGCTGAAAATTATAATTAGCAATGATTTCTCTTGATAAGTAATCCCAGTTACGAGCTTCTTTTGGATATTCTTTCCAAGCAAAATCATAGTATAACCAGTAATTAATAGGAGACTGCCAGCCACATCCTCTAGTTTGATTTCGGTATAATATTCCTTTCTGAGCATATTCAAAATTCTCATTATATCTCTTATTGATTTCATTCTGACGTCTGTAATCTTTCCATGTGTAATAAACAGATCTGCCGGTAGCAATTTTTTCATAATCTTTTACAATCTGGGAATTTTGTAGCTGCTTTGGGGTCATTCGCATCATATCCCCATAAAGGAGAAAGACATTACCTTTCTGGTCAAAAATACCTCTTTCAGATGAATTATTCGGAGCATTAGGGTCATTTACGTCTGGACGTAGATATTCAACATAATTATGATATAAAAGCGAAAAGACCTGGTTATCTCCTCCTTCTGTAAATAAAATGGATTTATATTCTAAGGTCTTTAATAAATTCCTGCCATAATTATCATTTGCCCATGCATGACGAACATTATTTTCATGAAGATTTGCATTAAAAGGTAAAATGGATAATAATATCATTCCAATACTAACAACCCAGGCAATATTCTTGTTTTTTAATATAGAATCCTTTATTAAATATTTTTCTATTAATTTTATTGAAAACTCCAACCCAACAACAATCCAGAATAAATTAACCATATATGATGGAATAAAAAAAACTTTTGCAAAATATAAATCTCTTGATGTAAATCTAAAATTATTAAACTGCATAAAAGCTATATCATAATAAATAAGGAAAGAAAGCGTAAAATAAAACCATTTTTTATTTATTTTAAATAATCGATACAAACCCAAAAAAGTAAAAAGAAAAGGAATAACAGTAAATTGAGCAACACGCCATTTAAAAATAATAAAAGCTTGCTCAAAAAATACACTAAATGAACGAATATTCTGTGCAAATCCCCTATATTGTTTTCTTGTAATAACATTTTTAAAATTTTCAAGTATTTCCGGGTTACCCCAGTCCAATGGTGCATCAGCAGTTGACCGTATAGGCATATACGCATATATAAGGACTCCTAAAAATAAAAATACCCCGGCAATTAAAATTCCAAAAAATATTCCTAAATTTTCAGTTGCGAATTTGTACAATATATATAAAACCATAATAAAAAAAATACTTTTGGCGATTAAATGGAAAGACCCAGGCAATTGATAATATACTGTAGAAATTAAAATAAATCCATAAGCAATAGTTGTGGCTATAGCAAATTTTAAAAAGGTCTTATCCTTTAAATATGGATATATGAAAAAGAAAGAAAAAGGGATAAAATATCCTGCAATAATATGATGATCCCCCATGGCAAGACCAAATAAAAAGTAAAATAAAAACATTAATTTAATAATACGATTCCATACATAAGATTTGCTATACTTATGTGTGGAAATTAATAAATTGGTATTTTGAGAAATACGTTCTTCAAAAACCAGAGCAACTAAGAACATAATAGGCAGGAATAATGAATTTACAGTATATACTTCTGCAATTACAGCCTGTGCCCATAATTCTTCGCTAAATAAAAAAAACAAACAAGCAGCAATAGCAGGAATTTTCGCAAAAAACAAGTTATTACTTTTACTGTCATAATGATACCTGCCTAAAAATTTTATAAAAAAAAGATAAGAAACACTTACTGTCAGAGCTCCTCCAAAAGCAGATAGAAAAGTTAATCTAAAGACTATTCTTCCTATAAAAAAGAAAAGCCCCATAAATAATTTACCTACAACACAATATAAAGGATATCCTGGTGAATGGGCTCCTCCTAAAAAATAAACAGCACAGGTTAATTCACCACAATCCCCTGCTGCTATACCAGGAGTCATAGTATAAACATAAGTAAATAATGAAATAAAAAATATAGCAAAAAAAATTAAATAATCTGTAATAGTAAAACGATAAATTTTTTCTAATTGTAAAGGAAAATATTTTTTTTCTACAATTTTATTTGTATTTTTTAGTTTATTAACTACTTTATTAACCTCTTTTAAAGGGACATTAAGTCTTTTACTTAAATCAAGTATATTATTCCCATTATAATTTCTTTTAACATATTCTACCTGTTTTTTTGAAAGCCTTGCCATTTCTAAGCTCCTATTAATTCCAAACTACTTGTAATTATTAAGATATTACAGTTAAATTACATTTTTATGTAGTGTAAGGGTCGATAGACCCTGAATAGTTACAATTACTTCTTAAATAAATGAACTTCTTTAGAAAACTCGCTTAAATTATAAGGTTTCTTACTGTCATAAGCTTTGATACTAAAATAATAATTTTGCATAGCTTGTAAAGAGTCAATAATATAACTGTTTTTTAATCCAATATCAACTTTATTTTCATAATGTTCTGACTGTCTTCCCCAGTAAATAATATATCCTTTTAAATCTTCTTCCAAATTTTCATCCCAGCTTAATTTAATCTTATTATTATATTCTAATATCTTAATATTTACAGGAGATAATGGAGGGAAGTTCTCTCTATATTTCACATTAAAATAATAAAAAGCAGGTACATCCTTTTCAATAGGATTTCTTCTTAAAACTGCTTTCCATTGAATATATTTAGCAGTTAGATTAAAATTATTTATAACAAGGGTATCTTTATTAATTAAATATAATGCCTCATCTCCCCATTTCATCATATTAGTATCATTAAAAGTGTTACCATATTTAAAAAATAATTGAATTAATCCTTTATTATGATCTTTAATCTTAAATACTATATCCTGAATCTGGCTATTAATATATTTTAAGTCAATTACTGGAGAAGTTATTGTAACTTTTTCTAAGATTGCATTAATATATTTTTTAAAATCAATATTAGCACTTGTGCCTATTCGAAAATTATCACAATACCCTAAAAAATTTTTAAATAAAACCAGATCCGAACCATCAAATTTTAAAAATCGTGGAGTTAAAATTTCAGAAGTGGAAGTCTGTCCGGAAGTAGCAAATTTTTCTTTTTCTAATTTTCCATCAAGATATAATGAAAGTTTGCCCTTTGTTCTTTTAAAAACAAATCCAATATGCTGCCATGATTTAATTTTTAAAATTTTCCTTGTTTTTATTGAAAAAGAATATGTCTTTCCATTTTCATTATAAAATAAATTTTTTAATTTAACAACAACTCTTTTGTTCTCAAATTCAATTGTAATGCCATAAAATTTATTATCATAAAAAATCCCTTTTTTTAATAAAATACTATTTTTATCAATATTTGGGTAAATAAAAAAATCAATATAAAAACTACCTAAATCTTTTGAATTAGCTAAAAAATTTTTCTTCTTTACCTGAATAACAATCTTATGAGAAGGCAAAATAAAACCACCTGCTAAACTGTTGTTTAATTTCATAGATGGAACTATTTTCACGGTATAATTTTTTATTTTGTAATTTAAAGTCCTGTCATGCTTATTATTTTTATCATTAAAATCAAGAAACAAATCAATTTGCTCTGTTAATTGTACAGTGCTATATTTAAATCCAATTCCATATCCAATATCTTTAAAATACTCAATTTTACCATTTTCTATATTTAATTTTTTAAAATCTTCTTTAGTTTTATAACTTATATCACTTCCAAATAAATTCCAGGTACATAAATAAAAAAAGATTATAATTTTTAACAACATAAATTAAATTCCCAGTTTATCTAATTTTTTAATTCTACGTAAATGTCGTTCTTCACCTTGAAATTCTGTATTCCACCAGATTTTAAATAATTTATAAGCTCTATGATGATTCAGCAATCTCCCTCCTAAAACAATAACATTTGAATCATTATGCCTTCTGCTTAAAACAGCAGTGCTTTTATTGCATACTAATGCAGCTCTTACTCCTTTATACCGATTAGCAGCCATAGATGTACCAATACCTGAACCGCATAAAAAAATTCCTCTTTTATATTTGCCTATGCTGATACTTTTTGCTCCTTTTTTAATAATATCAGGGTAATCTACTGCATCAGTGTTATATACTCCTAAATCAATTACCTTAAATCCATCTCTCAACAATTTATGCTTTAAATATTCCTTTAATTTATAACCTGCATGATCTGTAACTAAAATAATGTGCTTATCTTTCATTTAATTAATTCCTTAATTAAGATCTAATACTTCTAATATTCTTTCAAGATCATCCTGAATATAATATTCAATAATTATTTTTCCTTTATTATCATTCCCGATTATTTTAACTTTTGTAGAAAATTTTTCTCTAAATTTTTCTTCTAAATCATTTAAATGAGATGATAATTTTTTATTAATATTTTTTTTTAAAGGTTCCGGTTTACTCTTTTTAATTATTTTTTCCACTTCTCTAACAGATATCTTATCTTTAATGATTTTATCACGAATTTTTAAAATTAATTCCTCATCTTTTATATTAATTAATGGTCGTGCATGCCCTGGCTGCAAATCACCATTCCTTAAATCATCTTTTATAACAGCAGGTAAACTTAAAAGACGAATTGTATTTGTAACAGTACTTCTATCTTTACCAAATACTTTGGATAAATAATCAACTGTTAAATTAAATTTTTCAATTAATTCCTTATATGATTGTGCTTCTTCAATAGGATTTAAATCTTTTCTCTGTAAATTTTCTATTAGTGCAATTTCTAACTTATCTTTTGAAGAAACAGAATCTTTTATTATTGCATCAATTTTTAACAACCCTGCTAATTTAGCTGCACGCCATCGTCTTTCCCCGGCAATAATCTGATACTTTCCTCCTAATTTCAATAAAATTATAGGCTGAATCACCCCATATTCTTTAATAGAATCAGCTAATTCCTTAATCCCTTCTATATCTTTTCTAGGCTGATTTTCATTAGGCACAATGTCATTAATATTAATTTCTGCAAGCTGTTTACTATTCTGTGAAATATCAACATCAATAAGGGCATTTAACCCTTTTCCTAAAACCTTATTACTTTTTGCCATTTTCTATTACTTCCTTTGTAAATTCTAAATAACTATTAGCACCTGTGCAGTGGTCATCATATAAATTTATCGGTAAACCAAACGAAGGCGCCTCGCTTAATTTTACATTTCTTGGTATAATTGTTTTAAACACCTTATCTTTAAAAAAAGATGTAGCTTCTTCTACAACCTGTGTTGCAATATTAGTTCGAATATCATACATAGTTAATAATATACCCTCTATTTTTAAATTTAAATTTAATTTTTTCTGGATTAATTTAATAGTATTTAATAATTGTGATAATCCTTCCATGGCATAATATTCACACTGCAAAGGAATTAAAACAGAATCAGCAGCTACTAAACCATTCACTGTTAAAATGCCTAATGAAGGAGGTGTATCAATAATAATATAATCATAAACATCTTTTAATTGGTCTATAACAGATTTTAAAGCATACTCCCTGCTGTCTATATTATTTAATTCTACCTGTGCACCTGCTAAATTAATATCAGCTGGTAATATATAAAAATTAGTTACCTTTGTAGGATAAATTGCTTCCAAAGGATTAATTTTATCAATAATACACTGGTAAATACTTTTATCAAAATCTTTTTTTTCAAGACCCACCCCTGTTGTAGAATTACCCTGAGGATCAATATCTACTAATACAACTTTTTTACCTAAAACAGCTAAATAACTCGACAAATTAATAGCAGTCGTTGTTTTACCAACTCCTCCTTTTTGATTAGCCACAACAATCATTTTGCCCATTATTGGTATTACTCCTTCTGGTTAAATTGTTTCACGTGAAACAATTTAATCTCTTTTGTAATTATTCAGCTATAGAATTTATAAAATTTTATTCTCGCAAAGGCGCAAAGGATTTATTCAATTATTAGTCTCAGGTTGTAAGTTATAATATATACAAATTAAAATTTATGTTTGTACAACTTAAAACTAATCTATAACTTTGCGTCTCCAGCGAGAAAAATAAAAAATATTATAAACCCTATAACTACCTGAATAGTTACTTTCTTCTTTTTAGTGCTATAATATAATGGTTTTTATTATACTTTTCAAGTATTTTTATTTTTTTTATTAATAATATTTTAAATTTTTTTAATTTTAAGTTTTGCAATTCATGGAATACTCCAAATCCTTTATAAAATACTATTATATCAATATTTTTCAGTTGACTCATATTTATAAACCATTCTATTTTCTCAACAGCTCTACTTACAATAATGTTACAAAATTCTACATTTTCTATATTTTCAACTTTTTTATTAATAAGTTTGATATTAGTTAAATTTAAATTTAAAATAACTTTTTTTAAAAATCTGTAATATTTTTTATTAGGCTCAATTAAAATATATTTATTAAGGGGTTGAGTAATACTTAAAACAATCCCAGGCAGCCCTGCTCCAGAACCTAAATCACCAATGAGCTTATTATGAAAGTAAAAAAGCTCCATAATACTTAGACTATCTATAATATGATTTATTAAAAGTTCTTCTAAGGTTTTATATGATACTAAATTAATCTTTTCATTCCATTCATCCAGCATAGTTATATAGTCAATAAGTAAATTGGTTTTTTTTTCCATTTTATATAGAGACAATTGAGGCTGTCCCATAACTGTAGTGAAGGGGGCGATAGCCTCCGTAACCATTAAATAAAGCCTTTAATTACAGGGTCTGTATCGACCCCTTCACTACATTTATCCTTTCATTATGTATTATATTATAATTTTAATATTAAATTACTACTGCATTATCTTTATTAAATTCTAAAGCATATTCATGACTAATTTTCCTATTACTTCCCTATACAAAAATTAGAAAAAATATCATCTAGTACTTTTTCTGTAGTATATTCACCAGTTAATTTTCCTAATTCATTTAAAGCTTTTTTTAAATCAGATGCAACAACATCAAAATAATAATTATTCTTTAAACTTTGGACAACATTCTTTAGATAAATATTCGTATTCATAAAAATAGTTTTATGCCTTAGATTATTAATAATTAATTTATTCTTTAAATCAAACTTTTTTATATATTTAACTATTTTTTTCTCTATTTTTTTAATCCCTGTTTCACGTGAAACAGAGATTTTTATCATTTCTTTATCAGAGAACATATTTTTTAATTGATTTAAATTTATTTTTTGCCTTAAATCACATTTATTAATGATTATAAGTTTATAGCATTCCAATTGAGAAATTTCCTTAGCTAATAAATAATCATGATTTGTTAATTCCTCTGAATTATCAAAAAGTACCAATAAAATATTGGAACTTTTTATTGATTTATATGTTCTTTTTAAGGCTTCTTTTTCTATATGCCCAGCTATCTTTTTAATACCGGCTGTATCCAGTAATTTAATAGGAAAATCATCTATTTCTACATATTCTTCAACAACATCTCGTGTTGTACCTGCAATATGAGAAATAATAGCTTTATCCCTTTTGATAAGCAGATTAAATAAACTGGATTTACCAACATTAGCCTTACCGATTATAGATAAACTAATTCCATGTTTAAGTTCTTTACCGATTTTATATGATTCTATAAATTTATCTATGTTTAAAATAATTTGATAAATTTCATTTTTTAAAAATTTAGGATCATAAGGGATAAAATCTTCTTCAGAATGGTCTAATGCAACTTCAATATTAACCAATATCTTTTTTAATGATTCATTAATGGTTCTAATTTTATCAGACAGCCTGCCAAGTATATTATTAATGGATAATTCAATAGATGAATAAGACGATGCATTGATTAGATCATTAATAGCTTCTGCTTGAATTAAATCAAGTT
Source organism: uncultured bacterium (assembly GCA_965373035.1). GTDB lineage: Bacteria > Spirochaetota > JAHITG01 > JAHITG01 > JAHITG01 > CBDVEP01. The sequence continues at coordinate 12,565 of CBDVEP010000016.1, read as the reverse complement.
TATTATTTAAAAATGCCCGTAATGTAAATTCACCAGGACCTGCCACTCGAGCTCCTTTTGATATTATTAAGTCTAAAATTAAATTTGTAATTATAGGATTTCCATGGCAATTAACTTCAACCAGATCCTCACCAGTATAGCTGTTTTTTCCTTTTTTAACCCAGACTACTACCTTATCAATAACCTTATTGTCAGAAATAATATTTCCAATTAAATAACTTTTTTTTAAGTTCTTAAATTTAGAAGCTGGCTCAAAAACCAGGGAGAGTATAGATAAAGCTTTATTACCAGAAACTCTAATAATACTTATTGCACCTTTTCCAATAGGTGTAGCAATAGCAGCAATAGTATCATCAGTTTCAGTAGGATAATAAGCCATTTACTTTTTTAAAAAAATTTTTATTTTTTTAAATACACCAAATCCTATGCTTTCTGTCTCAATATCTTTTTCATCCTGTAATGCAGCATGTATTATTTTCCTTTCATAAGGATTCATCTGTTCTAAAATTTTTTCTTTTCTTGTTTTTCTTACTTTTAATGCAAGATTTCTTGCTAATTTCTCTAATGCCTGTACTCTTTTTTCCCTATAATTCTCCACATCCAGAATAATTTTAATTCTTTTTTCTTTTTTCTTATTATAAATTACATTAATTAAATACTGCACAGCATCCAGTGTCTTGCCCCTTTTTCCAATTAATAAAGAATCTTTATCTGTCTTTATATTTAATGTTAATATTGATTCATCATATTCTAATATTTTTATATCTGAAACATCTAAATCCATATTAGATAAAAATTCTTTTATCAATCTAATAATTTCCTGCTCCTGTTCTTCATATATCATAAACTTTACCTTCAATTTTTTACTATTAAATTTTAAAAATGAAAGTTTATTATTCTTAGAAACCTCTATATTATGTATAATATCTTTATCCTCAGTACCAATTTCTTTTAATACAAGATTAATAGCTTCTTCTTCTGTTTTTGCTTCTTTTTCTATTACTCTCATCTTTTGCCTCCTTTTTTAGTTTAGGGTATTGTCAAAAAAACCACAGACCAAGTGCCCTTTAGGGTACTTGGTCTGTGGTTTTTTATATTTTCTCATATCTTTTTTAACTCATCTTATTTAGCTTTTTGATGCTTTTTTATCAGGTATTGTTGACCAATACTTAAAATATTCTGTATGGTCCAGTAAAGAACTAAACCAGATGGCATTTTCCAGAAAAATATTAAAAATATCAATGGTAAAAAATACATCATGGATTTCTGCCTGGCATCAGTTCCTGTCTGTGATTGCTGTAATAGCATAGTAGCCCCCATAATAATGGGCAAAATATTTATAGGAATAGAACCAAGATATCCAATTGTATCTGGTAAAGCAAGGCTCCTGACCCATAAAAATGAAGCAGACCTCAACTCCAGAGAATACTGAAGCATATCCCATATAGCAAAAAAAATAGGCATTTGTAATATTAATGGCAGACATCCACCAAAAGGATTAACTTTATACTTTTTATAAACCTGCATTAATTCTTTATTCAATTTTTGCGGTTCATTTTTATACTGTTCCTTAACCTGATTAATAACAGGCTGGATTTTCTGCATCTTTACCATAGATTCGAACTGTTTATGTGTAAGTGGATATAAAATTAATTTAATTAAAATTGTAAATATTATAATTGCTAAACCGTAATTTTTTACAATTTTATTAATAAATAATAAAACATCTAAAAATAAATTACCAAGCTTTGTAATAAATTTTCCAATACCAAGTATAAGTTTTCTGCTTGAGATGGTCTTTATTAAAGAATTCAACTTTTTATTTTTCTTGAAAACATCTCTCAATTTTGGTCCGGCATAGATAGTATAATTTAATTCTATTTCATGCTTATTTAATTTACCAGGGTCAATTGAACTGATAATTCCTGATATTTTTTTCACCCCATCATCCGTATAAAAAAAAGTTTCTTTAATCTTATATGCCTCATCAGGTATAATGGAGGCTACAAAATAACGATTATGAAAAGCAACCCATTTTATATTATCTGCTTTTTTTACAATAATATTATTATAATTCTTTTTTTTATAGGAAACCTTTTTTTTGTTTTCCTGAGCATAATATGAAGTCTCAATATTATCATATTTATCTATTTTATTTTCCGGGCCTAAAGTAGGCTGCCATTTTAACGCAATCCTATCATAATTTACTTTTATCCCGGATACTGGTTTCAATTTAATGCTTAATTGAAAAGAATAACTATCTTTCTTAAATATATACTCCTTGACAATCTGTAAATCCTTCTGAATTGCTGAAAAAATTATTTTATTGCCGCTTTTTCTTGATGAATAATGTTTCATATCATTAAATTTAAGAAAATCATAATTATCCTTACTATTAAAAATCTTCATATCCAAAGGATAATAATAAGAATGAGCTCTACTTAAATAATACACTAACTTAACTTGTTCTTTCTTGTCCATGGTTTTATATTTTTTTAGAACTATGTTTTTTAATCTTCCTCCAATGGAACTAAATATATAAGTTGCACCAACTGTATTAAATCTGATTAGTTTTTCTTTAATACCTTTATCTTTAAACTGAGATTTAAAGTAAAGCTGTTTTTTATTTCCATCTACATTATTTGCCATGTCAAAAGCATGAACTGCAAAATAATAATTCTTAGAAAGATCAAGGTCATTGATAAGAAAAGACGTTTTAGTAGTATAATAAACCGGGTTATTAAATTGAGTACTTTTTGATTCATTTACAAAAATGCCATAAGTAACTTCAGAATCATCTTTTGCAGCATCCCATGACAATTTTATATATCCATTTTTATAATCTGCATTTACACTTTTTATACCCTGAAAAATCGGTGAAGTATGATCCTGTTTTTGTGAAATATGATCCTTTTTGTTGAAATACGACCATACCATTAATATACCTAAAGATAAAACTAAAGCTATAAGTGTATTTTTATTCATAAAGGTCTCCTTAAATTAAGGGGTCATATCCTCCTTTAGAAAAAGGATGACATCTTAATATTCTTTTTATTGATAAAAAAAAAGCTTTGATGAAATGATATTTTTGAAAGGCATGCATAGAATAAATAGAACATGTAGGATAAAATCTGCATATTTTAGGCATAAACTTAAATATACCATAAATCTTAATTAAAGTAATAAATATCCAGCATAATAAATGATCCAAAAAAAATAATATTTTAATAATTACTTATTTATCCTATGCAATAAAAAATAATTTTACTTAAAATTCATCTGAAACTGTTAATTTCTTTCTGCCTTTCCTTCTTCTATTACTAATAACAGCCTGACCATTTTTTGTGGACATTCTTTTTCTAAATCCATGTGTCCGTTTTCTTTTTGTATTATGTGGTTGATATGTTCGTTTCATCAATATCCTCTTGCTAAAAAATCCTCTTGTTAAAAAGTTGCCTATATTCTAATTAAAATAATAAAATTGTCAAGGAAATTTTTAAACTTTTAAAAAAAATTATTATAATAATATTTTTTCTTGACAAATAATATTTTTTCATTGACTTCAAAAAATAAACTGTTAATATTATACGACATTTATTTTGAAAAATCAATCAAATTTTATTATATAAAAATATAATGAATTGTTAATATGAGTTCTTTTAAAATCAAAAAATAATCTGTGAATAAGTGGCTACTTTATATATTACTACTTTAGTAATATATAATTTTCATTGTGTTTATAATTAAGCAATTATAGAAATGTTTACTTTTTATACAGAGGATAAAATTTATTATAATTGCTTAATTATAAAGCTATTATATAGTTATCCACAATTGTGGATAAAGCTGTGGATAATTTTATTAAATGGAGATTTTTTTATGAATAAAACCAAGTTATGGTCAAATATTTTGACTTCTCTTGAAAAAAATGTTAATAAGTATATCTTTAATAATTATTTAAAACCCACTAAAATTCTTGATTCTGAGGAAAATAATTTAATTTTAGAAGTCTCCAGTAAGTTTCAGCAAGATTATATAAAAGAAAATCTCCTTCCTAATATTAAAAAAGCCTTAAATGAAATTATTGATCAGGATTTATCTATCCTGTTCAATATTAAACATGATATTGCAAAAACAAAAGAAAAAAAAATGCAAACAGATATTCCTGTAAAATCCATATCACAGTCTGATATTACAGAAAAGATTAATAAAGCAAATCTAACAGCTAATTTTACTTTTTCAAATTTTGTTATTGGCTCTAATAGTCAATTTGTTCATGCTGCAGCTTTTGCAGTAGCTGATCATCCTGCCAGTGCTTATAATCCTTTATTTATCTATGGAGGTGTAGGACTTGGTAAAAGTCATATTTTAAATGCTATTGGAAATAAAGCATTACTTGAAAATGATAATTTAGTTGTTCTATATGTTGTGGCTGAAAAATTTATCAATGACCTTATTCATTCTCTTCAAAACAATAAAATGGGGAAATTCAGGTCAAAATATAGAAAGATAGATATATTACTTATTGATGATATTCAAATCCTTTCTGGTAAAGAACGAATGCAGGAAGAATTTTTTCATACTTTCAATACCCTGTATAATGCCGGGAAACAAATTGTACTAACTGCAGACAGAGCGCCTAAAGAGATTCCTTTTCTGGAAGAACGCTTGCGTTCCCGATTTCAAAGCGGACTTTTAGCAGATATTGGTCTGCCGGATATTGAAACAAGAGAAGCTATCCTTTATAAAAGTTTAGAAAATGAATCAATAAAAATAACTCCTGAAGTCATCCATTTTATGGCTAAAAAAATAAAATATAATATCAGGAACCTTAAAGGTGCTTTAATTAATCTGATTGCAAAATCAAATTTGCTAAATAAAAAAATTGATCTTGATATGGCAAAATCAGTTATAAAAAATATGGTAAAAGATAGTGACAAGAAAGAAACATCCATTTCCCGTATCCAGGAAGTTGTTGGAGATTACTTTGGTATTGCTCTAAAACAATTAATTTCTAAAAAGCGGCAATCACATATTGTCCTGCCTAGGCAAGTAGCCATGTATATTATCAGTGAGCTGACTAATGCCTCCACAACTGAAATAGGACTCTCATTTGGTAAAAGGGACCACTCTACTGTTATTCATGCTATTGAAAAAATAAGAAACCTGAAAAAAATGGAGAAGCAACTGGATAATAAGATACAAAAAATCATTAAAGAATTATCCACAGAAAGTGTTTAAAACCTGTGATTAGCCTGTGTATAATTTGTTGATTAATTAAAAATTTTATAAAAAAAATTAATATTGTGGAAATTGTGGATTTCCCTGTTAAGTTATAAACATAGTTATAAATTTATAATTTATTATATATAAATAAATATATAGTTATCAGTAATATACAGTCAGTTATTACTACTACTACTAGTATTTAATATATATACTAATAATAATAGAGGTGATGCTATGAAACTAATAATTACTAAAGAAAAGTTACTTAAATCATTACAATTGGCTGAAGACATTATTTCTTCAAAAAACACAATGTCAATTTTATCTAATTTATTGTTAGAGACATTAAATAATAAATTAATAATCATATCTACAGACTTAGAAACTGTTATTAAATTACATATAGATACTGATATTATAGAAGAAGGAGCTATAACAGTTTATGCTAAAAAATTAGCAGATGTAATCCGGGAACTGCCTAATGATGATGTAGAAATACAGGTAAATGAAGAAAAATATGTTGAGATTCAAAGTAAAAATAAACAGGTCAAGGCACAATTTAGGATTATAGGTATTCCAAAAAAGGATTATCCAGTTTTGCCAGAATTTAAAAAAGAGAAAACAATTACATTACCTCAAAAAGTATTTAAATCAATGATACGTAAATCAATCTTTTCAGTTTCAAAAGATGAAATACAGGGAACCATAAGTGGAGTTAAGCTTGAATTAGCTGATAAAAAATTAAGACTAGTAGCTACAGATGCCAGACGGCTTTCATTAATCGAGTATAAAGTAAATACAGATCTGGAAATTGAAGGAGTAATTATTCCTCAAAAAGTTTTATCTGAATTATTAAAAATTTTAAATGACGAAGGTGATGTGGATATCAGTATAAGTGAAAAACAGATATATTTTAAAATTGATAATATTGAACTTATATCAAGATTAATTGATGGGAAATTTCCTGATTATAACCAGGTTATTCCTAATACATTTGAAAAAAAAATAATCTTATTAACAAATAAAGTATTAAATGCCGTAAAAAGAGTTTCAACCATGGCAAGTGAAAAACAAACTTCCAAGGTTATTTTAAAATTCAGCAATAATCAATTAGAAATATTAGCCAATGACCCGGAAATAGGGGATGCTAAAGAACTTGTTGACATTGTTTTTGATCTTGAGGAATTTGAGATTGCTTTCTCCAGCGATTTTTTACTGGATGCTTTGAAATCTATGGATACTGAAAAAATAATAGTTTCATTAAATAATAATACCAGTGCTGTATTGTTAAAAGAAGAAAATAATGAAGACTTTGTATGCCTTATTATGCCTATTAGAATTTCATAAATGTGGATTAAAAATTTGAAATTAAATTATTTCAGAAATGCTATTCATAAAGAATTTAATTTTGATAATAAAAAAATCATTATATCAGGAAATAATGGTTCAGGTAAAACCTCCCTTTTAGAAGCAATTTATCTTTTAAGTTTAGGTAAATCATTCAGAACAAGTAAAGATTCTAATTTAATTAATATAGAAAGTAAAGAAGCTTACATTACAGGACAATTTATTCTTCAAGAGGAAAAATCGTTAGATATTTCAATTGATATTTCAAATCGTAAAATTATTAACATAAATAATAAGAATATTAAAAAATTATCTCAATTAATAGGAACAATTAATATAATTTTATTTACAGAAACTGATATTGATGTTATTGAACGCTCCCCTGAGTTAAGGAGAAAATTTATTGATATTATATTTTCACAGATAAATAAAGATTATTTATCTGCTCTTATTAAATATTATAAAACACTCCAGCAGAGGAATTTATATCTAAAATTTGAAAAAAATAATGAAGATTTACTGGATTCATTTAATAGAAGTTTGGTTCAATATGGAGTTGAAATTATTTATTTCAGGATAATATTTTTAAAGGAGTTTTTTTTATTGTTAAAAAAAGTAATTAATAAGTTTAATGTTAATTTTTTAGAAAATATTACTTTTAAATATTTTACTAATGTTTTTAATAATAAAAGTTTTGATGATTTGGATATAAATAAAGAAATAATCAAAGATTATTTTTATAAAAAATTAAAAAATAATTATAAAAAAGAAAAAGTATTAAAATTTACAATAAGCGGACCTCACAGGGATGATATTTTGATTCTAAAAGATAATAAATATAAATTTATAGAGTTTTCCTCTACAGGGGAAAGGAGGCTACTGGCTCTTATTTTAAAGATGACAGAATCAGTTTTTATATTTCAACATAAAAAAGATTTACCAATTTTACTTTTAGATGATATTTTATTGGAATTAGATCATAAAAACAGCAATTTATTAATGGATTACATAAATTCATCAGAAAGTCAATTTTTTATTACAACAACTAATGAAAAGTATTATAATAGTGTAAGGGATGTAAGTTTAGTAAAATTATGAATTCTAAAAATAAATTAAAAAAAGTCAGTACTCTTTTAGATGAATTAATTAAAAAGAAAAAATGGGAAAAAAATTTTGCCTTGTCACGATTAACTAAAGACTGGGAATCAGTTGTAGGAAAAAATATAGCCATACATACTATACCAAAATTTATAAAAAGTAAAAAGTTATTCATTGATGTGGACTCCCCTATCTGGTCAACACAGTTAAATTATTTAAAGAACCAGGTAATTGAAAAAGTAAATGATTATTATAAAATGGAAATCGTGAAAGAAATATTTTTTAATATCCGGAAATAGATATTTTTTATCATAGTAATCGGTCACTTATGAGGGAAATTGTCATTGCGAGGAGCGTGAGAGACGAAGCAATCTCATCTCCCAAAAGACTGACCCATTATTTAGCATATAAAAATATCTTGACAAAAAAAATAAAATTAATATCAATATATAAAAATAATTAAAAAAATTGGGCCGCTAGCTCAGCTGGTAGAGCAACGGACTCTTAATCCGTAGGTTACAGGTTCGATCCCTGTGCGGCTCATATTTTTATTTATATAGTGGTTTATGCACTCTGTATTTTGTTTCAGATAATACTACTAAAAGACCTTTATTTTGATTATATTCATCCTTGAGTTTATTAAGAACTAAAATTACATCTTCAGCAATTTTTTCAAAGTGTAATATCCGATATCTTAATAATAAAATTCTTCCTTTTCCATATAAATGTCCAAATTCCAAAATACCACCAAAATCTTTATCAGAAGTAATAAGAATTCTTTCTTCTTTATTTGCGGTATCTAAAATTATTATATCTGGTTTTCCAATAAGGTTTTTATCAATTACAGAAACAACATCAAATTTATTATTTTTAAGTTTTTCAATTATTTTTATATGAATATTTTCATCTGTAAGTATCTTTATCATTTTGCAACTTCTAATGGATAAACTTCTTCTCCTTCTAATTCTAATGAAGCATATTTAATAGCAGCTAATACCCCTTTTTTTGTTAAATGAGGATAACCTTTTAATATATCTTCAATAGTCATTGCAGAAGCAAGGCATTGTAAAATAAAAGCTACAGAAATTCTGGTTCCTTTTATTACAGGTTTTCCAGAAAGAATTTCAGGATCAGATTCTATTAAATCTATTTTATTGTCCATTTTTTTATCCTCTTTATAAGATTAAATTAAGTATTTATAATAAATTGTCAAATATTTTTCCTCTTTGATATTAAATATGCTCAAATTGTGTAGCGATTATTTTAAAATTTTTTTAAAAACTTGACTTAAATAATTTTAAGTTAAAATTTTTTGATTTTCCTTACCTTAAAATAAAATAAGTCAAAATTTTTTGGTTTGTTGTTGGTTTTTTGCCATCAATAGACTTACTAAAGATTTTTATAGTATATAATAAAAATGAAATGATAATTACATCTTTATGTAAAAGAATTATATTTTTAGATATTTCAGTTTTATGATTATTTTTTAATTAATATTTAAAATTTTTCAAAAATACTATAATTTTTTTTGTATATTAATAATATGAAATTTATAAAAGTTGAAACTTAAATTAATGTTATTATATTAAGGAGATAGTTATGCAAGTATTAGTTAATAATGAAAATAGTTTTAATGTATTATTAAAAAGAGCTAATAAGGAAATAATTAAGAAATCCAATTACATAAATTTACCCACTAATACAATACCTAATGTTTTAATAGGGGATGTTTTAGATTGTTTAAGAAAGATTCCAGACAAATCAATTAATGTAATTGTAACCTCACCTCCATATTGGAATCTTAGAGATTATGAAGTAGAAGAACAAATAGGTATTGAAGAAAACCCTCAGGAATATATTAATAAATTAGTTAAAGTAGGAAATGAAGTTTTAAGAATATTAAAGGATGATGGAGCTTATTTTTTAAATATAGGAGATTCATATGTTGATAAAAATTTACAGATGATACCTCAAAGAGTAGCTATAGGTCTATAGATGAAAAAGATATTACAAATATTTAAGAGTATCGGAAACTGGATTGATTTTTAAAAAGCAATATTTTTTTTGAAAATTGCTAAAGCATTAAAGATTAAAGGATTCGAGTGGTCAAGGATTCAGGGATTCAAGTAAGGATTAAGGGTAAAGGGTTAAGTGTATTTTCACTTGACCTCTTGAATCGAAAGAATTACTTTACAGCACCTTCGGCCTTGATTTCTTTGCCTTGCGCAGCAAGGCTTATCTTGTTAAATACTATTGCAAAAGAGGAGGTTTATATGCAAGTAGAGTGGAGAAAATATATTGTAAGCACACCAGATATACTTCAAGGCAAACCAAGAATCAACGGAACTCGAATTCCTGTCAGCCTTATTCTTGGATATTTTGCTTCAGGTAATACTCCAGAGAAAATTATTCATGAATATCCAGACTTAACAAATGAGCAAATTTCTGCTTGTTTAGATTATGCCCGTGACTTATCAGAATTTAAGGTTGCTGTTTGATGAACTTAAAATTTTGGCATAATGATAAGATTTTTGTTCCATCCCTTATCCGTATTGCTTTAAGTCATTATCAATTTGAAACTATCCATCCATTTCTTGATGGAAATGGACGAATTGGACGATTACATATAGTTTCAGCCGAAAATGCTACTTTTTAAGAAAAAGTTAAGATAGTGGTTTCCGATAATAAATATAAATTTAGGAGGAAACCATGAGTAAAAGAAAACATTATTTACCAAAACAAAAAATTAAATTAGTATTTGAGGCATTAACTTATCCAGATGGCATATCTGCTTTTTGTAGAAAAAATGGTATCACTGAAAACTTGTTTTATAACTGGAAAGACAAATTATTTTCTAATGCTGATATTGTTTTTAATCAAAAGAAAAAAATATCTTCTGCTGAATCTCATCTAAATGAAATTATTTTTAAAAAAGATAAAATTATTTCTGCTCTTGCAGAAGAAAATATTGAATTAAAAAAAAACTTTGGAATTTAGATAATAATAAATATTTGACTGATAGAAATATTATGGAGGAGATTTTAATGACTATAGAACAATTTAAATCTTATGACTTTAATCTTAAATATATATTAAGTTTAATAGGAATATCAAAATGGAGATATTATTATTTTAATAGACAAATTAAAAATAATATACAAAAAATAAAAAAAGAAAATCATTTAGAGTGTGTAAATAAGATAACTGATGACGAGAAAAAGGCAGTAATAGAGTATGCATTAAAACATACAGAATATAGGCATAGAGAATTAACATATCGTATGATTGATGAAGATGTAGCATTTTTAAGCAAAAGTAGCGTATATAGAGTGCTAAAAGAGGCAAATTTAATACAGAATAACTCAAAAATTAAAAAATTTGGTTGGATACACAGATATTCGAATGAAGCCAACTCTGTAGATGAACTATGGCAAACAGACATAACTTATTTAAAGTACAATGGAAAGGACGTATATCAGTTGAGTTTCATAGATGTATATTCACGATATGTAGTCCTTTCAGTTACATTGAGTAATATGGAATCAGATACGGTAAGTGAAATATTTGAAAAATATTATGAAAAAAATAAAAATAATTTAAGACGGAAGCCAAGGATACAAAGTGATAATGGAAGTTGTTATGTTGGATGGGAGTTTAAAAAAATATTAGATAAATATATAATACAACATGATAGGATACATCCTGGGACACCAACTGAAAATGTTATAATAGAGAGATGGCACAGGACATTTAAGGAAATATTAAATGATGAAGAAGAACCTGAAAATTATGAAAAATTAGTTGAAAAAATAAAACAAGCATGTTATTATTATAACTATGAAAGATATCATTCTGCTTTGGGTTATGTGACCCCGTATGAGTATTACAGAGGAAACCCTAATAAGATTTATGAGAATAGAAAACAGAAGTTGATGATAGCAAAAGAAAATAGAAAATTTGCTAATTTAAATATTATAAAATCGGTTTTGCCACTATCTTACAAAAATTTTAAAAAGTAGTACTTTCGCTGAAACATTATAATTATTAATTACTCTTTATTTAGTCTATACAAAAATATTAAGTAAACCTTGTTTATATCTTTCTGATTACTTTGAACGTAATAAAGGTGATTATTATGATGCCTTAACTATAGTAAGAACTAATAATAATTTAATTTATTATTTAGAAATTATATTTTTATTGTCAGAATAATGTATGAATAATTTTCAAATAATTTTATACGAATTATGATTAAAATTAAATTTTTATTTCAATTACCATTTGTAATTCCAAGTAATAAAAATTTTAATTTCAAGTTAAGCATTAAGAATCAAGAATATCAATTTAGCCTAAAAAATAATTATTATTTATTCTATATACCTGAAATTAATGTTAAGGGAATTGGTAACAGAAAATTTTTTGTTGAAAGCAATAGAGTGTATCAAGAATTTAAGAAAATGCATTTTATTGATAAAGAAGTGACAAAGATAGATGATATAACAAAAAAATTTTATCATGAAAAATCTCCAAGTATAATTGAATATATAGTCAAGGAATCAACTCAAAAACTTAAAGAATATAATCCAAATAAAGAAATGAATATTTTAATAAAAGAGTTTTATAATAATCATATACATAAAGAGTATAATAAATTATTTATTAATGGATTTAATTATTTTATAAATTGTTATAGGGATATAATTCCAATAAAGCATAAATGGGTGACTGAAAATTTAGCACCATGGAATTTTTATAATTATTCTGTAAAATTATATGATAATAATAGATTAATTAAAGCTACTAATTGGTCAAATAATTATGCTCCAACATTCGTGAAAAAAATTTTCTATCATACAGAAAAATTTAAAGATAATGAAATAAGGAAATTAAG
>CBDVEP010000015.1:0-32592 GCA_965373035.1 uncultured bacterium | reverse complement strand
TTATACCTGTCTTTAATTTTAGTAAAAATTTTATCACTAATATTACTTATTTCCCTGATTTCTTCCTGCATAGCACCAACAATCCAGATAGGATTATTTATAGATTGTTCACCTATAAATTGAAGAAACCTGATATCTTCATCTAAAGCCACGGATGTTGGTTTAGACCTTAAGAACTCAGATAATTCATCAATTAAAATAATTATTCCTGAATAATTATATTTTTTTTTAATATCAAATAATTTTTGAAATACATCATCTCTATCATAAGAAAATTGCAGAGGAATCTCATTAAGAGTTGTGAAACGTTTTATAATATCTGCTTTATGTTCATTTGAAGATGATTCAAAATCATGGATATTGTTTTCTGATAAAAAAATTTTAAATTCATCTTGAATTTTTTGAGAAGTAATTTTAAAAAAATTATTTACAATTTTATTTGAGTCTGTTAAGCTTATGTTTATATTTTGACTTTTTAATTCTTTTTCAAATGATTTTAAAATGATTTGTTCTAAATTTTGTTCTGCCCTGTATAAAATTAAAGGAGTTTTAATAACTAAATATTTTGTGTCTTTTAAACTTTCCTTAATATCTTTTAACTCTTTTTTTTGTTGTATGATAAAATCCCACATTTTATGATATTGTAATATAAGAGATACAGCAGAAAGGAAATGAGATTTCCCTGAACCAAAATTTCCTTTCAGGAAATAACCTGAACCTGAATTTTCTATGATTCCCTTAAACAATTTAAAAAAATTTTTATAAACATCTTCTGTAACAACAAAAGACTCAACTAAATTTTGTAATTTTTCTCTGTCATCTGTATTTAAAACAGAAGAAAGTTGTATTACAGTTTCAACTGATGGGACTTTTATTAAATCTTTAACTTTCATTTTGTTTTAATTCCTTCTTTAAAGTCTTTATTTGTTTACCCGTTATCTTGTTTTTCGTATGTTGAATTAAATCATAATAAAATTCTAATCCTTTTTCAACTTTATTTAATTTAATACAGGCATTTGTATAGAGCATCTGCTGCCAGGAAGCAAATGGTTTTTTTTTAATTAAGCCAGGAAGCATATCATAAACAATTTCAAACTTACCTGCTTTATTACAGGAATATACATACCGATCTTTATAAAATTGGTTGGAAGGATTTATTTTCAAAGCAGTATAAAACTCATCCACTGCTTTATTAAATTGTTTATTTTTTAATAAATTTTCAGCAAGTTGTATATGTAAATCAGGGATATTCTTTTTACTTTCAATTTTTAATATTTGCATAAGCTCTTTAATTCGCTCTTTAATGTGCAGCTTAGCAATTTTATATTTAATTAAAGTAGTATAGTAAAAATTTGATCCGGAAATTTCATAAGCTTTTTCCATTAATTCAACAGCTTTTTCATTATTTTCTTTTTTATAATAAGCAGTAGATAAATAGTAATATACGAATCCAGTTTGACTTGACCTATGAGATTTTGATATGGCTTTATTTAAATAATGAATTGCATTATCAAGTTGATTAATTTTTAAATAACAGATACCAGTATGAATAATGACATTTATATCATTGTTATTTAAATTATATAAATTTAATAATATTTCTAATGCATGGTTATATTTTTCATTTTTCATTAATAGTTTTGCTTTAATTAATAAAGATAAATTATCAGTAGGGTTTTGATTTAACACTTTTTTAATATAATATTCAGCTTTACTATAATCTTTACTATTATAATAAATATCAGCAAGATTATGCAAGTAACAGATATCATTATCCTGTTTAACAAGATTTTCTAATAATTCAATACCTTTTTTATATTCCTTGTTTTTTTTATAATGATAAATTAATTCTAAATTTCCTTTTTTATTCTCCATATTCTCCATATTATCCATATTTTTCATATTATAATAATGTTTTTAAAAATTCCATTCTCTTTTTTATTTTTTTCTCATACCCTAATTCTGTGGGTGCATAATATTTTTTAATTTTTTTTATATATTCCTGCTTTACAAAATGGAATGGAAAATCATGCGGGTATTTGTATCCTTTCCCATGACCAAGTTTTTTTGCACTTTTATAGCTTGAATCTTTTAAGTGATTGGGAATCTCCAGTATCTCGCCATTTTTAATATCCCCAATAGCTTTATCAATTGCCAGATATGAGGCATTACTCTTTAGTGCTGCTGCAAGGTAGGTTGTTGTCTGTGCAAGGATTATCCTGGCTTCAGGCATTCCTATCTGATGAATTGCACTGAAACATGATTCTGCCAGAATTAAAGCAAGCGGGTCAGCATTTCCAATATCTTCTGATGCCAAAATTATTAATCTTCTGGCAATAAAGAGTATATCTTCTCCTCCTTCAAGCATTCTTGCAAGATAATAAATTGCTGCGTCAGGATTACTTCCACGAACTGATTTTATAAAAGCTGAAATGATATCAAAGTGGAAATCACCATCTTTATCATACCTGGTGAATTGCTGCTGAAATACCTGTTGAGCAATTTTTTCTGTTATAAGCATTTTTCCTTTAGCTGTGTTCTTAGAAATTAAAATAAATGCCATTTCAAGGAAATTCAGGAGTTTTCTTCCATCACCTGCTGCTTTTTTAATGAATTGTTCCCTGATATTTTTTTCAAATTCAATATTATAATTTCCAAGCCCGTCTTTTTTTTCTGTTAAAGCATAATTTAAAATTTGATTTAATGCATCTTTATCCAAAGATTTAAATTCAAAAATATGGCTTCGTGATTGAAGGGCAGGAACAATGGAAAAAAAAGGATTTTGTGTTGTTATGCCTATAAGAGTGATGTCTCCATTTTCCACAGATGGGAGAAGGGCATCCTGCTGGGCTTTATTAAACCTGTGTATTTCATCAATGAATAAGATTGTTCTTTCTTTATTCTGCTTTAAATAGTGCTGGGCTTGTTTAATAAGGTCTCTAAGCTCAGTAACATTGGAAAGTACTGCGTTAATAGAAGCAAATCTGGCATTGGTCATTTTTGTAATTATGTAAGCTATTAATGATTTCCCTGTACCAGGAGGGCCATATAAAATCAGAGATTTTATTTTATCCTGTTCTATTAATTCCCGTAATATTTTTCCTTTTCCGGTTAAATGCTCCTGTCCATAAAAATTTTCAAGAGTAGCTGGTCTTAATTTATAGGCAAGAGGCTGGTTTGTAGTATCTTTATTGAATAATTCCATGAATTTATGGTGTTATTTTAATGCTTTTAATTTTAAAACTTTATGTATCTGCTTTACTGCCTGCTTGATACGAAGTTCATTTTCTACAAGTGCAATTCTGACATATCCTTCCCCTGCATCACCAAAACCTATTCCTGGTGATACAGATACATTAGCTTCTGTCATTAATTTTTCTGAGAATTTCATTGAACCCATTTTTATATATTTTCCCGGTATCTTAGACCATGCAAACATGGTTGCTTTTGGCTTCTCAATTTCCCATCCAATTCGATTTAAATTATCACATAATATATCTCTTCTATTCTGGTATAAGTGCGCATTGTTTTTTACAGAATCCTGATTCCCTTTTAATGCTACAATAGCAGCAATTTGAATAGATTGAAAAATGCCATAATCATAATATCCTTTAATTTTTGCAAGAGCACTTATAATTTGTTTATTGCCAATACAAAAGCCTATTCTCCAGCCAGGCATATTATAAGATTTAGACATGGTAAAAAATTCAACACCTACATCCTTAGCTCCTTTAACCTGGAGAAAAGAAGGAGCCTGATAATCATCAAACACAATATCAGCATAAGCAAAGTCATGTATAAAAATTACATTATGTTTTTTAGCATATTTTATAATTTCTTTAAAAAAATCAAGTTCTACTACCTGTGTTGTAGGGTTATTAGGATAATTTAAAAATAAGACTTTAGGCTTTGGAATTAATTCATTAGTTACCTCATATAAATCAGAAATAAATTTATCATCATTTCCCATGGGAATATTAATAACATTTGCTCCAGCTAAAATAACACTGTACATATGAATAGGAAATGCAGGATTAGGAACCAGGGTTGTATCTCCCGGGCCAAGTAAAGCCAGTGATAAATGAGAAAGCCCTTCTTTTGTTCCTATAACTGCAATAGCTTCTTCTTCAGGGTTTAGCTTAATATTATATTTTTTTTCATAATAAAAAGTAATGGCTTTTCGCAGATTAAAAACACCTTTTGAAGCAGAGTATCTGTGATTTCGCGGGTCAAGCACTGCCTGGCGTAATTTTTCTACAATATGTTCTGGAGTGGACTTGTCAGGATTTCCCATGCCAAAATCAATAATATCAATACCTTTATGCCGTAGTTTCAATTTCATATCATTGAGATGTCCAAATAAATAAGGCGGTAAGCGGTGTAACCTATTTGAAATCTTAATTTTTTTCATGGGAGTGCTCTTTTTGATTTATCTTCAATTTTATATTTTTTTCCCGTGATATTTTTCAGGCTCTCTGCTGCAAGTACCCGTACACCCCATACTTTATCTTTTAATAATTTTTCCAAAACAGGTATAGATTTCTTATCTTTTATTCTTCCAAGTGCTTCAATAATAAAACATTTTAAATTTAAATCATTTGTACCTTTTATCATCATTGTTAAATAAGAAGAAACTTTTTTATTTCCTATATAACCTATTGCTTCGATAAGATACCATTTTAAAATCTCTCTATCATTTTCTTTGTATTCCTTAAATCTGCTGCTGAAATTTTTAAGGTCTTTAAAAAGAAGTGAAAATGCATTTTTAGATTTTAATAAACCAATTGCTCTAACTAATGCCTGAAGTGTTTTAATATCCTTTTCATTTTTATAAAGTTCAATTAGATTTTTTTCTGCCTTACTTTTTCCTGTTAGGCCTATTATTTCGATAAATTTTAGTTTTAATTTCTTATCATCAATTGTTAGATATTTTAAAAGTAAATCAACATCTATATTTTTAATTTTTTGAAATTCTTCAAATATTTTCAATACATTTTTAGAATCACCAAGCTTATTAAAGGTTAAAATTAATTTTACATAAGTTTCTGTATATTCCTTATCTTTTTTTAAAGCGTTTTTAAAATATTTTAAAGCTTTTTTATAATTTTTTTCTTTATAAGCTTTATCTCCTGCCTTAATATAATAATCAGCATTCTTTTTTAAACCTAGTTTTGATAAGCATATATTAAAATTATATTTTTTTAGTAGTTCTTTTTCCCATTTTTCAATTGCCTTTTTCCTTTTTTCATTTTGTACATTATTTTTAACAATTTCTAAGGCTTCTTTAAAAGATTGTTTAACCCTTGTTGGCTTTTTATTTTTTACCTTTGTAACATAATATCTGTTCTCATATGTTTTATAATATTCTTTTAGCTCATCCTCATTTATTTCAATTGGAAGATTTAAATTATTTATTAACTTTTGATAAACAGTATTATAAAATCTATTGTACAATTTTATAAGAAATTCATCATTTTTATGCAGTCCTTTATCTTTTGCATAATTATAGACCATTTCCGGAAAAGCTTTTTGCTCATAAATTTGAGATGCTTTTGTTTTCCAATCAACCTTAAAATTTGGTCTTATTGATTTTAATGCAGGTAGGCAATCTTTATACAGTATTTTCAAGTCAATTTTAGGTATGAAAATAATTATATCATCCGGGCTGCTGTTTTTATTAGTAATAAGAGCTGCATTAAATTTAATCTTATAGTGATTTTTAATTTTTTCCTTAAGTTCAGTTTCCTTCATATCTTTATAATATCTGGATTTAATATTTATAATATTGTTTAAGTATCTTTCCTGAGATTTTA
Organism: uncultured bacterium; assembly: GCA_965373035.1. Classification (GTDB taxonomy): domain Bacteria; phylum Spirochaetota; class JAHITG01; order JAHITG01; family JAHITG01; genus CBDVEP01. The sequence goes on along the minus strand of CBDVEP010000015.1, from coordinate 26,779 downwards.
ATTTTTTAATTTGTTTTTTATCAGGGATATTTGTTTTTTCATTTTTAATTATAAAAAATCCAAATCTGGTTTTAATAATTTTGCTGATTTTACCGGGTTTTGTTTTATAAGCTGCATTTGCCAGGGAATAATAAATTTTTGAGAATCTAAAAGGAGGGATATTACCATTTTTAAAATTACCTGCATCTTCTGAATATTTATTTGCCATTAAAGAAAAGTCATTTCCCTCTTTTAACATCTTTAATATTTTTTCAGCCCTTAGCTTTCCATTTTTATTGGTTTTTATAAGAATATGTGCTAAATTAATTCTTTCAGGTTTTTTTCTATTATCTATTTGAAGAACTTTAAAAACATGATAACCTAATTCAGACTGAATAACTTTACTGATTTCACCTGATTTTATTTTTTTAATTTTATCCATAACTTCCGGCTTGAAATGATTTTTGAGAATAAAGCCCAGTCTTCCATTTTTAAAATTTCCAGGGTCCTCGCTATACTCATTAGCTAATTGTCCAAAATCAATACCTGACTTATATAATTTTATGATTTTTTTAGCCTGTTTGTAAATTTTATCAATTTGTTTTTGTTCCATCCAGTAAAATGTTTTTAACCATATTATTTTTATTTTTAATTGTGAAGAAAATTTAGCAATATCAGAACCTTTTACCTTTGCTTCCCGTGGTTTTATTTTTTCTGAAAATAAATATTGGATTAAGCTGTTTTTATAATTATTTAAAATATTGTTTGATATTTCAGAAACATTTATAATGTTAGTTTTTTTTGCATATAAATATGCTAATTTTTTTATTGCAATAGTTTCTAATAGGGGTTTTATTCGTCGTGAAGATTGAAGAATTTCTTTTCTGTCCTTTTCAGGGTATTTTAATAATTCAAAATCAAGCTCTTTCTGAAGAATTTGTCCATTATCAAAAGTAGCAATAATTTTGTTTTTCCTGCTGCAGCTTGTGCTTATTAATAAAAGACACATTAAAAAAAATATATACAATTTTTTCATTATTTATGCTCCTGATGTTTATAAGATAAAGGTTGTCCCATAACCTCATATTATGTAAAAAATGTAATAGAGTTGTTGCATAATTATTTTATATGTAGTATAGACTTTGTCCCTGGATAAGGGAGGTCGATAGACCCCGTGACCCATTAAATAAGACTTTTAAAACGGGGTCTATCGACCCCTACACTACATTAATCTTCAAAGTAAATTATTTTATTAAAATTATCTTTACCACTCTGCATCTGGACTTTGTGGTAATATCTGTACTCCTAATCTGAATTGCCATGCATACTCCTTTCTGTTTCCCGAACCTGCTGAAATAGTTCCATCAAATAATACAGGATAATCAATTGGCTTTACTCTTGCTCCAATTAAAAATTCCCAGTTAGAACCGCCATCGATATCATTTTTTTCATCATCAATTTTTTCTGATCCCTTTAAAAGCTGTCGTGATTCAAATCCACCTGTAATTTTAAAGAATGGTAGTAATTTATATCCAAGTAATAAATTAATATTAACATAATGATTTGGTCTGATTTTTAGCTTTTGTCGAGCTTCATTTCTTCCTAAATCTGCATATGTTAAAAAAGGATTAAACCCAAGATTAAAATCAAAATCAATATCTTTAATAGCAGATGAGACATACAATCCAGCAACTAATCCAAGACTTTCTGCTTTACGCACTGGTATTCGTACTCCCAGTCCAAGACTATATGCCGGTCCATCCTCAGATTCTGATAATTTGAACTTTAAAAGTTCAGTCCATCCGGTCCATTCATAATCAGAAGAATTAGCACTATTATAATCAATTCTGTTTTGTAGTTCTATTGTCTGGCCTGCCCCAAAATCCAGTCCAAAGTTAAATTTAGAATTATCATCACTTTTTAATTCATTATAACCCCAACCAAGTAAAAATCTTATATTCCCGGCATCAATAACAGAACCAGATTTTCCAATAGCTGGTTCATATCTTTCCGAATATAAATAGTTAATTGTAAATAACAAGATTACAAAAAAAATTATTGTTTTACGCATATTTTCCTCCTGATATTATTTTTGGGAACATCGATTTACTATATAATGTTGTTCCCATGCAGGGCATTAATATCTTGAAAAACCACATTTAAATAAAAAATAAGAGGTTTTTCAAGATGCCCTTTTATAAAATATATTGTCTGAAATACATTTGTCAATAAAAAAATAGGAAAAAGAATGGGGACGGTTCTGATTCTTTTTGTTTGTATAAAAAATGATTACAATAAATTAAACAAAAAGAATCAGAACCGTCCCCATTCTTTTCATTCTTTTCACTACATATAAAATAATTATGCAACAACTCTAATATATATTAACTTAACTAATAAAAGTAAGATCAAATAAAATCCAAAGTATTTTAGTTTTCTTAAATTCAGAAGTTTGACCAGAAGTATCAAGCCAATTAAACCGAATATAAATGTTATGATAAAAATTAATGATAATTCAGGGAAATTGAAATTTAGTTTTCTTATTTCCTGAAATTCAAGTAAAAATGCTCCAAGCATGGCAGGAAGTCCTATTAGAAAAGAAAATCTTGCACTGTCTTTCCTGTTATATCCTAAAAAGAGTGCTGTTATAATTGTAATGCCGCTTCTGGATATCCCTGGAAAAATAGCAATACCCTGGGCAATTCCAATAAGCAGGCAGTGATAAAAAGTTATATCAGTAAGAGATAAATTGTTTTTATTTTTTTTATCAGAAATTATTAGTAAAATAGCTGTTATTGACCATGTGATAAAAAGTACACTTCCCTGTTCGAATATTCCATGAAAATAATTTTTTATAAAAATCCCTATAATTGCGGTTGGTAAGTTTGCTGCTAACACTAAATAAAAAATTCTTGTATTGTCTTTTGCTAAATTAAAAGGGTGTGATAATACTCCTTTTAATAACCATTTAATGTCCTTAAAAAAGTATAATATAATAACTAAAAATGTAGCTATATGAAGAAAAATATCAATAGAAAGATTAATATCTTTTATTTTATATATAGATTGAATAAATAAAAGATGACCGGAACTGGAAACAGGTAGAAATTCTGTTAGTCCCTGTATAATACCCATAATAATAAGCGGCAGCATAAAATCTCCTTTTTAAATTAAAGTATAAATATTATTTTTTATATAATTTATGTTTTCTAATGTATTCATCTACTTTACCTGGTACAAGATATTTAATATTAATACTTTTTTTAACAAATTCACGGATTAAAGTAGAGCTTATTTCTATAACAGGATTATCTGAAATTAATATTTTATTTTTTTGTTTAACAAGAAAATGCGGAATTTTTATGTTTTTATCTGTTCTTTTTACAATAATTAAATTTGCAAAATTAAATATTTTTTTGTAATGATTCCATTTATGGAATTCCGGAAGCCATTCATTTCCTATAATTAGATAAAACAGGTCTTTTTTATTGTGGATTTTTTTTAATGTTTTATATGTATAAGAGAGTTCCTTGCTTTTTAATTCAATGTCATTTAAAATAAATTTTTTATTATTTTTTATTGCAAGCTGAACCATTTTTTTTCTATGCTGGACATTATTATTTTGCTCTTTATATGCTGATTTATAAGTAGGGATAAAATAGATGCAATCAAGCTGGAATTGCTGAAGAACATATTGTGCAATAATTAAATGACCTATATGTACAGGATTAAATGTTCCGCCTAAAAGCCCTATTTTCATTTCCGGATCTGTCCCTCACCATAGATTATATATTTTGAGCTTGTTAAGTCTTTCAAGCCCATAGGCCCCCGGCAGTGAAGTTTTTGGGTGCTGATACCCATTTCAGCTCCAAATCCAAACTGCCCCCCATCTGTAAACCGTGTAGAAGCATTTACATAAACTGCTGCACTGTCTATCTCTTTTAAGAATTTTTCAGAATGAGTATAGTTTTCAGTTATAATTGCATCACTGTGATGGGAACCATAATAATTAATGTGATTTATTGCTTCATCAATAGATGTGACTGTTTTTAATGATAATATCATATCCAGATATTCTGTATGCCAGTCTTCTTCTGCTGCATTTTTAATGCTGGAATTTAATTTAGTAATATTTTTATCTCCTCTTAGTTCCACATTATTTTTCAGTAGAACTTCAAGGAGTTCTTTTGTGTAAGGATAATTTTTATGAATAAGCAGTGTTTCAACAGCATTACATACACCTGGTCGCTGAATTTTGGCATTAAGAACAATTGATTCACACATATCTTTTTTGGCTGATTCATCAATAAAAATATGACAGATTCCATCTGCGTGAAAAATAACAGGGATTCTACTTTCTGCAACAACCATTTCAATTAATTGATTACCACCCCTGGGAATCAGAACATCAATATATTGATTATATTTTACAAGTTCTATTAAGATTTCTCGTTCAGGTCTGGGTATAAAAGTGATTATTTCTTCTGGTAATTTATATTTTTTAAGAACATTTTGCAAAACTTGAATAATAGTTTTATTAGAATTAAAACTATGGGATCCGCCCCGCAGTATAACAACATTGCCTGATTTAAATGATAGTCCTGCTGCATCAGTTGTGACATTGGGTCTGGCTTCATATACGATTAAAACAACACCTAATGGAACACGTACCTGTCTTAATTTTAATCCATTTGGTCTGGTTGTCCCCTGAATGATTTCTCCTACCGGGTCAGGCAATTCTGCTATTTCTCGTAAAGCTTCTGCCATTTGCTCAATCCGATTTTTATTTAATAATAATCTATCCAGCAAGGCTTTGGATAAACCTGATTTTAGGGCATTATCATAATCTTTTTTATTTGCTTTAAGAATATCATTACTATGCTTAATTAATTCATCACTTATAGTACATAAAATTTGATTTTTCAGTTGAGTGGATAAATTTGCTATTTTGGATTTTGCATTGAAGCTCTTTTGTAATAAGGCTTCTAATTCTTTCATAATAGTCTCCCTAACTTTTTTTTTAATTTTACAAAAATCAAGAGTAATGTCAATAAAAATTGTTAATATTATCTTGACATTACTTTCAATATTATTTTATTTTTAATCTATGGGTCAGAATAATAAAAAAATGAAAGAGACTAATATTTTTTTTGAAGCTATTTTTAATAGAATTAGAGTTTATTGTATTATTATTACTAATAAGAACTTTTTAATTCAAAGATTTAATAAGGGAGCAGAATTATTATTTGAATATTCTATTGAAGAAACAGAAAATAAATTGCATATTCAGAATTTAATACCGGAACATTCTTTAAAAAAGTTTGATGAAATTAATGATGCTTTAAAAATTCTTAACCTCATTCGGCGCGAAGTAGAAATGAAAACCAAAAATAATGAATTAGTATATGTTGATTTAACAGTTACTAAAATTATGGATAATAAAGGCAGACATACCGGTTACATATTTTTTGCATCTGATATTACTGAACATAAAAAATTAAAAGACAGTATTGAAAAACAAAATTTGGAACTTGCAATGTTATATGAAGATACACAGAAAGCAAATAAGGCAAAGTCTATTTTTTTAGCTAATATGTCACATGAATTAAGAACTCCTCTGACGGCTATTCTTGGGTTTTCAGAATTATTAATGGATGAAAAAGTAGGGACTTTAACATTAAAACAGAAAGATCTTCAGAATGATGTTCATAAAAGTGCCCAGCATTTATTAAATCTTATTAATAATATACTTGACCTGTCAAAAATTGAAGCAGAAAAACTTAAGGTAACAATAGAAAAGGTCTGCTTAAATGATATTATTGATTCTGCAGTTACCTTTATTTTGCCAGTTGTTCGAAAGAAAGATATTAAATTAATAAATGAAATCTCAAAAAAAAAGATATGGATTAAAGCAGATGAAAGCCGATTGAAACAGATCTTATATAATTTATATTCCAATGCAGTTAAATTTACTCCGGATAAAGGTACCATAATTACAAAAGTCCAGATTAAAAAGTCTATAGTCTTTGTATCTGTTATTGATAATGGAATAGGTATAAAACCAGAACATCAGAAAATTATATTTGAAGAATTTTATCAGATTGAAACTCCTTATACTAAAAAATATGCAGGCACAGGACTTGGCCTTACTCTTGTGAAAAAATTTATAGAAATGATGGGAGGAGAAATTTTTGTAATAAGTAAAGGAGAAGATAAAGGCTCTACTTTTACTTTTACAGTCCCTTTAAATGAATAAATTTTTAAAAAAAATAAAGTTGACATCTTTATTTAAATTATTTAATTAAATTTTATCATTGGTTTAAAAAGTAATGTGATATTTACAAATAAACCAATAAATTAATAAACTATTAAAAGAGGAGGTTATTATGAAAGCTGGTAAAGCATTAAAATTACCATTTAAAATTGTTGGGATAATTGTAGCTGTTATCCTTTTATTGTTAATCGGAATTAATGTCTGGTTGTGTGTATTGGGATTGCCCCCAAAAGTTAAAGATTTTGCTGTAAAACAAATGGAGAAACAACTTCACAGGCAGGTACAAATCAAGCAAGTTGGCTTGTGCTTATTAAAGGGTATTGTTATTAGAGATGTTAAAATTTCAAATCGTCCTAATTTTAAAAAAGGCACTTTTTTATCCTGTGATGCATTTGTTATTAAATATGATTTATTGCAGTTGCTTAAAAAGAAGTTAATTATTAAGAAATTAACCATTGAAAAACCTGAGATTTTTATTAAGCGATATGTCAAGAATAAAAAAGTAGTTTTTAATTTTTCTGATTTAATACCGCCAATTCCAAAAAAACAGCCGGAACCTTCCAAAGAAAAAAGACTTAAGAAAAAGAAGAAAGCAGTAAAAGGAATGCCAAAGGTAAGTAAATATCAGATTCCTATAGATTTACAGATTGGAAAAATGGGTCTTGAGGATGCTAAAATTGAAATTATTGATACTGCTACACCAAAATTTAAAGAAATATATAAACTGTTTGATGTGCATTTTGTTATAGAGAATTTAAAACTGTATGAAAATAAACCAATGGATATTAAGACCGGTTTTGGATTGAGTGTTACAGAATTTAAAAACAATAAAAAAACTGATAAAGACATAAACATTGAAGCAGCTATTAAAGGTGTATTGACCCTTTTTGATAAAAAAGGACTGTTGAATCCAACAGGGACTTTTGAATTAGCCTTAAAGAATGGGAGATTTACAGGTATTCAGGCTTATGAAGAATTAAGGGTACAGGCAAAAGACCTAACAAAGTCTGTTACCGGGTATCAGGATAAACTTGTTAAATCTTTTAATAAAATGTCCAAGCAGATTACAAAACTTCAAAAAGCAGGAAGGCTTGGAAGCAAAGTTAAAGGTGCATCCAGTAAAGCAGATGATCTTGCAAGTAAAGTTGCAAAAATGGATACAGGCTTTATGAAAGGTGCTTTGGAATGGAAGTTTTTAAAGAAAACTCTTGAATTTGATGAAGTAAAGACTAAAGTTAAAATTGAAAATAGTAAAGTCATTTCCGAAGATCTTAATGTTGATTTTAAAGATTTCAAAGTACTTGGCAGTGGTTATACAGCTTTGGATACTTCTCTTCTCTATACCTTAAGCCTCCTTGCTCATAAAAAATATAATAAAAATGAGTTTACAAAAGCTATTGCTAATAAAGATGGAGAAATGGAATTTCCTGTAATAGTAAAAGGTACTGTTTCAGATATGAAAGTTATATTTAAAAAAGCTGAGATTTTGAAAAAATTACAGGATAAAATCAAACAGGCTTTTATGGATAAATTCAAGAACAGAGCAGGTGGATTGGATGATATAGCCAAGCAGTATCTTAATAAATATATGGGAAAATATTTAGGAGATGCTTCAAAATATTTAAGTAAAGACGGTGCTAAAGAAGCTGTAAGCCAGGTAAAAGATCAGGCTAAAAAGAAACTTGACGATGCCAAGAAAAAAGCAGAAGCAGCCGCAAAAGCAAAATTAGAAGAAGGGAAACGAAAAGCAGAAGCAGCCACAAAAGCAAAATTAGAAGAAGAGAAACGAAAAGCAGAAGCAGCAGCTAAAGCAAAATTAGAAGAAGAAGAACGAAAAGCAAAAGCAGCTGCTAAAAAGAAAGCAGAAGAAGAAGCAAAGAAAAAATTAAAAAAATTTAAATTTTAATTATAAACAGTATAAACAGGGGTCAGACCTTTAATCTTTAAAGTTTAAAGGTCTGACCCTTAAATAATTAAATTATTAATATAGGCATTTGTATATTTAATACTTTCCTTACTTAATACTTGAGTTAATTCATTTACTTTCTGTAATCCTTTTATAAAATTATATCCATACGTAATATCTGATTCTGTTCCATGATAATAAATGTATGGATTGATCTGAGCTATTTTTTTTATATGTTTTTTATTGTTTAGGATAAAATTAATTAATTCATTAAAATTTTCTGTGTTTTCAAATGGATAATTAACAATCAGGCTTATTTCAAAGTTTAAATCATGCTCGGATAATTTTTTTAAAAAGGATTCAATATCCTTGATATTAATATTTTTATTCATTTGTTGAAGAATAAACCGGCTTCCTGTTTCCATTCCAATAAAGAGATTAATACATCCTGTTTTTTTCATTAATTTTAAAAGGAAATTATCCATATCATTACGAATACTGATTTGAGCGTCCCAGTTTATATTTATTTTTTGTTTATCTAACAGCATTAATAATTTTTCAATATGAGACAAGTTGCCGTTGAATATTGAATCATAAAAAGTAAACCAGTGAATTTTATTATTTTTTATATGGAATTTTATTTCATCAATTATATGTTCAGGCTGTCTTATGGTATAAGTCTTAAATAATTTTTTTTCAAAACAAAATGAACAATGATTAATACATCCCTTACTTGCAAGTATGGGTAAACTGTTTTTTCTGTCATAAAGTTCTAAATTATACAATTTGTATTGTGGAAAGTATGTTTTTTCAGGATTTTTTACTGGAGAAGGCTGAACAACTTTATTATTAATTTTGTTTTGAATAATTTCCAATACACTTTGTTCCCCTTCGCCAATAATAAAATAGTCGATCAATGTGTCATTTAAATATTGCGGATTATAACAATTCAATGAAGTTACATGCGGACCTCCAAAGATTATTTTAGCTTCCGGTATTTTTGTTTTTATTTCTTCTGCAAAGTTATAAGAAAAGAGAAAATTTGTTTTATAAATTGAAAAGCCAATATATTTAACTTTATGGTTTTTTAGAAAAGTGATGATATTGGAAAAATATTTTTTATGCTGAAACATGATTGATTTATAAAATTCTTCTGTAAAGTTTTTATAGTTTTTAGTCCAATTATATTTTATAAATTTATTTTTTTTAACTTTATTATAAATATCAATATTCATATCAAATAAATAGAATTGAATATTTTTAGATTGTAGAAATTCCAGGATAGAAGCTGTTCCCAGAAGTGGTAATTTTTGCCAGATTACAGGAGCAATGATTAAAGTAAATTGTTCCATGTAAACTAATTTATTTGAAATAAAAAGTATTTCAATGAAAAGATTCAAAGATTTAAGGATTTAAAATATTTTTTTTATTCCAAGAAATCATAATATTGAGTTTTAAATCTTTTAATCTTTGAATCTTTAAATTTATTTTATTTAACAATATTTTTATTATGATAAAATAAATATTTATTGACATGATTTCCTTTTCAAGTATATTAGGATAGAATAGGAGATAATAATTATGAAATCTACAATCAATGCAAATGAAATAAAAAAAATTATTAAACAGTCTGTTAAAGAATCTGTTAAAGAGAGCATTTCTATTGAAATGATGAAACTACGGACTGAACTTCTTCATTACATTTCTGATAAAGAACAAAAGGAAATTGATGATTTATATGGTAAACCTGAAAATACTGTAGCAGAAAGTTTTGAGGTTAAATTGTGAAATGGCTGATCGATCTTAGTAAATCTTCTTTAAAATTTATTAATAAAAATAATATAAATAAAAAAAATATTGTCTCTATCCTCATCATAGCCATTAAAAAATTACAAGGACAAAATATCAATATTGATATAAAAAAGATGTCTGGTAATTGGGAAGGTTTTTACAGAGTACGTAAAGGCAAAATCAGAATACTTATTAGCATCTCTTTTGAAGATTTATCCATATATGTAGATAAAATTGATTATCGTGGGAATATTTATAAATAATGATCACTTATTTTATTTGACAATATTTTTATTTATAATAAAATTAATATTTATGAAATTAAAAAATATTACATTCACAAAATACAGTAGTGCAGGCAATGATTTTATTATTATTGATAATTGTAAAAAATTATTAAAAGAAAATGATATACCTAAATTTACAGTAGCTGCCTGTAAACTGAAAACAGGGATTGGAGCTGATGGAGTAATTTTACTTGAAAAAAGTTCAAAAGCAGATTTTAAAATGCGTATTATAAATGCTGATTCATCTGAAGCGGAAATGTGCGGAAATGGAGCCAGATGCATTGCTCATTTTTTCAATACTATAAATCATACTAAGAAAAAAATTGTTTTTGAAACACTTGCAGGACTGATTACAGGAGAAATTAAAAAGAATAATGTTGTTAAGGTAAAACTAACCAGTCCTTTTGGATTTAAAAAAAATATTAAAATTAAATATAATAAAAAAAAATTAACCGTACATTTTATTAATACAGGAGTGCCTCATACCATACTTTTTGTAAAGAATATTGAAAAAGTAGATGTGTTTAATATTGGCAGATATATACGCACACATAAATTGTTTCAGAATGCTGGAACAAATGTTAATTTTGTCCAGGTAATTGACAGGCATAAAGTTTATGTGCGTACCTATGAAAGAGGAGTAGAAGATGAAACATTAGCCTGTGGAACGGGAGTAACTGCATGTTCCATTGTCAGTGCTATTATTAAAAAAACAGTCTCCCCTGTTAATGTGAAAACAAGGGGAGGAGCAATTTTAAAAGTATCTTTTAAACTAACAGGGAATAATAGCTTTGAGGATGTTTTTCTTGAAGGAGATGTATTACCTGTTTTTTTCGGTATTACAAAATTTAATGGAAAGAAAATATTTATAAGTTAAATTAATATTGGTTGAAAAATGATTAAACAAAATAAAGATAAATTTTTAAAACAAATTCAGAACTTTACTGAGAAAAAAATTCTTGTTATTGGTGATATTATGCTGGATGAATATATCTGGGGTAGTGTTCAAAGAATATCACCGGAGGCGCCTGTACCTGTTGTTATGGTGGAGAAAGAAACAAAGATACCAGGTGGTGCAGCTAATGTTGTTAATAATTTACTGGGACTTGGTGCAAAGGTTTTTTTCTCAGGTATTATTGGGAATGATGATAGCGGGGGTTTTTTAAAAAAGTATTTTAATAAAAAGAATGTTGATCTCTCAGGTCTTATAACTATACCAGGCAGACCCACTACCATAAAAACAAGAATTATTGCTCATAATCAGCAGGTTGTAAGGGTTGACAAAGAAGTTCCAGATCCTATCAGCAAACAAGCTATAAGTGAAATCATAGATTATGTAAAAAATATTATTAAGGATATAGATGGAATTATTATATCTGATTATGGAAAAGGTGTTATCACCCCTGATTTAATTGAGGATGTTATAAAAACAGCTAATAAAAACAACAGGATTATAGGTGTTGATCCAAAAGTTGAGCATTTTTTTCAATACAGAGATGTAACATTAATTACACCCAACCATTTAGAAGCAGAAAGAGCTTTAAATATAAAAATTAAAAATCAGGATGATATTTATAAAGCCGGCAAGCAAATCATGAAAGAATTAAATCTAAATTTGCTGTTTATTACTCAATCACAGGATGGGATGACTGTTTTTCAAAAAAGTAAACATCCTGCTCATATCCATACACATGCTAAAAAGGTATATGATGTTACAGGGGCTGGCGATACAGTTATTAGTGCAGCTTTAATGGCACTTGTATCTGGTTTTGATTATATTGAAACTGCTGAACTTGCAAATTTTGCCGGAGGTATTGTTGTCGGTGAAGTTGGGACAACAGTTATTACATTGAAAAAATTACAATCTGCTTTAAAATCGGATTAACAAATCCAGAGTAATGCATCCTTTATATCATCATTAGTTATAAAAAAAATAGTGTCAGTCCTTGAAATGTGAAAAGCAGAAAATAATTGATTTAAAAAATTTCATTAATACTTTAAAATTTTCTTATATAGAAAATATTTTGATACATTTTTTATTTTTGTAATCTTTAAAGAATATGTTTGCTTGTATAAATTATTTTTGTATATTATCTTTAATAGTAACGATTTAGGGTTTGAACAGAATTATTGAGGTGTTTTATGCTTTCTTTTAATAATAATAAAATCGAGCTTCCTTTAAGCTCTGTATGGCTTATGAATTCTATATCTGAATATAAGGGTAAAGAGGAATTATATACAAAGCAATCGACTCAGGTATTAAAAGCAATACTTGAAACTGCTCTCATTGAAAGCTCAGAATCATCCAACCGTATTGAAGGTGTTACTGTTGATAAAAAAAGATTAATTCCACTTATCATTAAACATAGTAAACCTCAAGATCGTTCAGAAGAAGAAGTATCAGGATATAGTAATGCTTTAAAATTAATACATAAAAAATATAGCAGCATCTTAATTACACCAGATACTATTAAGGAACTGCACCGCTTATGCCAGCAGGAATCATGGGATGCGGGTAAGTGGAAAGAAAAAAATAATGACATTATCAAAAAGTTTCCTGATGGCCGAGTGGAAGTTATTTTTAAACCTGTCAGCGCAAATCAGACTCCTGAAATGATGAAACAGTTATGCCTTGTTTATGAAAACAGCATTACACAATTGAAATACCCGCCACTTTATGCTATTGCATGTCTTATACTTGATTTTTTATGTATTCATCCATTTAGAGATGGCAATGGCAGAGTTTCCCGGCTGTTGACCTTGCTGGGGCTATATCAAAATGGTTATAATGTTGGAAAATATATTAGTATTGAACGTATTATTGAACAGTCAAAAGAAACATATTATGAGACATTAAATAAAAGTTCGCAAAATTGGCATGAAGGAAAGCATGATATTTTTCCCTGGTTTCATTATTTTCTCGGGACAATTTTTCGGGCTTATAAAGAATTTGAAGAACGAGCTCGGAATATTAAACCTTCTAAAGGAGTAAAGACTGAAATTATTACAAAGGCAATTGATAAACAAATCGGGAATTTTACCATGGCTGATATTCAAAAAGATTATCCCTCTATTAGCCGTGATATGATCCGGCTTGTTTTTCGACAACTTCAGAAAGAAAGAAAAATCCACTGTCTTGGGAAAGGGAAAGCAGCTATGTGGCAAAAAATTAAATAGGGTAATAACAGGTTTAATGGGGTAATAAATAGGGTAATAGCTATAGGGTCTGACCCCATTATCGACTCCAGTTTTTCTTTTCTGTGCCAATGGTGGTGCTGTCAAAATGTCCTGGGTAAACAATGGTTTCGTCTTTTAAATTAAATAGTTTTTCTTTAATTGAATTTATCAGTTGATTTTCATTGCCTCCAGGAATATCTGTTCTGCCTAAGGAATCTTTAAACAAAGTATCCCCGGAAATCAGAAACCCTGAGCCTGAAATGCAAATTCCACCGGGTGTATGGCCCGGGGTATGGATAATTGTTAGTTTTTCGTTTTCAAACTCAATTATTTGATTATCATTTAGATATTCCTTAATGGGAAATGATTCAATTTTTATTCCAAATATAACAGAAAGATTATTAAAGCCGGAAGATAATGTTTTTTTTTCTGCTTCATGAATATAAACAGGCAGATTAAAGTATTCCGAGATTTTTTTTGTATCTTTGATATGGTCAACATGACCATGAGTTAATATTACTGATACTGGTGTTAGTTTTTCCTTTTCAATTATATTTTTTGTTTTTTCCCATTCATCACCCGGATCAATGATAATTGCTTTGTTGTTATTAATAATTAAATAAGTATTAATTTCAAAGTTATTTAAATTTTTTCCTACGATAATTTTTTTTATATTCATAATTTATAATCCTGCTTTATTTTATATTAATATAATATTATTTCAATATTTAAATTATTTTTATTTAATAAGTAGCTGGTTCGAGCCTCAGAAACTCGAACCAGCAGTCTAGTGTTTTTACATTTAGAATTCATTCCTTGCAATGACAATTTTTCAGCTTTAAGTGTCACACTACGAAATATTTAAATTATTTTTATTTGACAAATTTTATCATTGGTATATATTAAACTGAATTTTTTGGGAAAGGATAAATTAATGAGAAGAGCAATATTTTTAGATAGAGACGGAACAATTAATGAAGATTTTACTTATTTAAATAAACCTGAAAATGTAAAACTGCTTCCTTTTGTTATTAAGGGATTAAAAAAATTACAGGATTATGGATTTGAATTAATTATTGTTACGAATCAGTCAGGTATTGGCCGCGGATATTTTACTGAGAAACAATTGCATAATATTCATGACAGGCTTATTCATATTTTAAATGAGAAAAAGATAGATGTGTCAAAAATTTATTATGCACCTCATTATTGGTATAGTAAAATTGAAAAGTACAAATCAGGCGGAGAGTTCCGAAAGCCTAATTCCGGGATGTTGGTAAAAGCTGCAAAAGAGCATAATATTGAATTAACTGCTTCTTATATGATAGGTGATAAGGAATCTGATATTGGTGCCGGGATAAATGCCGGGCTTAAAGGTTGTATTTTAATTAAAAGGCATGGGAAATGCCGTGACTTTATTCCTGATAAAATTGTAAAAGATTTAAACCATGCTGCTGACTGGATTATTAACAATGAAAACAAAATAAATATTATTGTAGATAATAAAAAATTAAAAACACTGACAGGGGATTTAAAAAGAAAAAAAAAGAAAATTATTACTACTAATGGTGTTTTTGATATATTGCATATTGGTCATTTGCGTTATTTAAAGGAGTGTAAGAAAAAGGGAGACATTTTAATTGTTGGATTGAACAGTGACCGGTCAGTTAAAAAAATTAAAGGAAAGAAAAGACCAATAATTAATCAATTTGCAAGGGCTGAGATGCTCATTAATTTACAACCGGTTGATTATGTTTTTATTTTTTCAGAGGGAGATCCAAGAGAATTTTTAAAAATTGTTAAACCGGACATACACGTTAAATCAGATGATTATACATTAGGAAAGATTATTGAAAGAAATATTGTACAATCTTCCGGTGGAAAAATAGAGTTAACAAAATTAATTAAAGGATATTCAACATCAGATATAATCAATAAGATTATAACCAATGAAAAGAATGAAAAGAATGAAAAGAATGAAAAGAAAAATTAAGGTTGTTGGTGTTATACCGGCAAGATTGAAAAGTACGCGACTGCATGAGAAATTGTTACTGGAAATAAAAAATAAACCTTTAGTTTATTATACTTATAAAAATGCCATGGCAAGTAAACTTACTGAGCTTATTATTGCAGTTGATCATAAGAAATTGTATAATAAGTTAAAAGATTTTAACTGTAATGTAATTATGACTTCACATCATCATAAATCCGGGACAGACAGGGTTGGTGAAGCTGCACAGAAATATCCGGCAGATTTTTATTTAAATATTCAGGGAGATGAGCCGCTTCTTAATCCCTCTGTAATAAATTATATAATTGATAATATTCAAAAATATCCTTCAACTGAAATACTAACAATAGGTGAAGAAATTACTGATAAAAAAGAAGTGCATGACCCTAATATTGTTAAGGTTGTTTTAAATAAAGATTTTCAGGTATTATATTTTTCCAGGTATGGTATTCCTTATAATCGCGACAATATAAAGGGAATAAAGTATGTAAAGCACATTGGATTATATTGTTACCGTAGTGACATATTAAAAAAGATTATTAAATTAAAACATGCTTCTCTGGAGGAAGCTGAAAAACTGGAGCAATTAAGATTTCTTGAAAATGGATTTCAAATAAATATATTATTAACTAAAACAAGTTCTGTTGGAGTTGATACAAAACAGGATTTTTTAAAAGTTAAAAAAATTATAGAGAGTAAAGCATGATTGATTATAAAAATTTTAATAAATCATTTTTTCTTTTTGCCGGGCCATGTGTTATTGAAAATGAAAAGATGATTAATAAAACTGCAGAAATGATAAAAAAAATTGCAGATGAATTAAACATAATTTTTGTATTTAAATCTTCTTATGATAAAGCTAATCGGACCTCACTTGATTCTTTCAGGGGGCCAGGAATAGAAAAAGGATTGAAAATTTTATCGAATTTAAAAAAAAATTTAAAAATTCCTTTAATAATTGACGTTCATTGCAAACATGATGTAAAGAAAGTTGCTGAAGTTGCTGATATTATTCAGATTCCTGCTTTTTTATGCAGGCAGACTGATTTAATAATAGAAGCTGGTAAATCAGGACGACCTGTTAATATTAAAAAAGGACAATTTTTATCACCGGAAAGTGTTAAGTTTATTGTTGAAAAATTAGAATCAGCCGGATGCCGTCATGTTTTTATTACAGAGCGTGGTACTTCATTTGGTTATGGACGATTGGTTGTGGATTTTACAGGAATACCTGTAATGAAAAAAATTGGTTATCCAATTGTTTTTGATGCAACACATAGTGTTCAAATGCCTTCTACCGGCAAGCCTAAAACAGGGGGTATGAGGGATGTTATTCCTTCTTTATTATATGCAGCCATTTCCTCAGGTGTAAATGGAATTTTTATGGAAGTTCATCCACAGCCTGAACATGCCCTAAGCGATATGGCTTCTCAGTTCCCTCTATCTGGATTAAAAGAAGTAATGATAAAAGCAAAAAAGATTTATAATGTTATTAATGGGTAATATCAATGGAAAATAATATTTTAAAAAGCGGAATAGATACAATACAAAAAGAGATTCAGGCTCTGGAAATATTAAAAACCAGGATGAATGAAAGTTTTACAAAAGCTATTGAACTTATCTATAATTGTAAAGGAAAAATAGTTGTGATTGGGATGGGAAAATCTGGATTAATAGGCAAGAAAATAGCTGCTACTTTAACTAGTACCGGAACTCCTGCTTTTTTTTTAAATCCTGCTGAAGGGTCACATGGTGACATTGGACTTATTCTTAAAGGAGATATTGTACTTTCTTTATCAAAAAGCGGTGAAACTGATGAAATAGTAAAAATTATTCCTTTTTTAAAAAGAATTGATGCAAAATTAATATCTATAACTTCATCTCCTGGATCAATTATTTCAAAAAATAGTGATGTTGTACTGGATATTGGTGTAGGAAAAGAAGCCTGCCCTTTGAATCTTGCCCCTACTTCAAGCACCACAGCCCAGCTTGTTTTAGGTGATGCCATAGCAGTAGCTTTATTAAAAATGAAAAATTTTACTGAAAAAGATTTTGCTTTAATTCATCCAGGAGGGCTTTTATCAAAACAATTGTTAAAGGTTAAAGATATGATGCATTCAGGAGATGATTTGCCTCTTGTTAATGAAAAAGAAAGCATGAAGAAAGTAATCTCAAAGATTATGGAAAAGAAATTTGGGGTAGCTATAATTGTTAATGACTGCAATAAACTTAAGGGAGTTATTGTTGATGGGGACTTAAAAAGAATACTGATGAAAACAGAAAATTTCATGGATAAACCTGCACTGGAATTTATGTCAGCTCATCCAAGCACTATTAATAAAGATGAGCTTATAGCAAAAGCTCTTACATTAATGGAAGGGAAAATAACTTCTTTAATTGTTAAGAATGAAAAAGATGAACCTATTGGTATTCTTCATATTCATGATATATTAAAATCCGGGGTTTGTTAAATAATATGATCAAGAAATTTTTACTAAAGAAAAAAGCAGAAAAGATAAAATTAATTCTTTTGGATGTAGATGGTGTCCTGACTGATGGTGGAATATATTATGGTAATAAAGATGTAGAATATAAAAAATTTAACATCATGGATGGTTCAGGTATAAAAATGGCTCTTCATGTGGGGATACAAATAGCAATTATAACAGGCAGAAAATCTGAAATCATGCAGAGGAGGGCAAAAGAACTGGGTATTAAAAAAGTTTACCAGGGAGTCTTAAAAAAACATAAGATACTTAACAGATTATTAAGAGATTTTCATATTAATAAAGATGAAATAGCTTTTGTATCTGATGATGTAATAGATTATGGATTGCTTAAACAGGTAGGAGTAAAAGTTGCTGTAAAAAATGCATGCAGTGATATTAAAAAAGAAGCTGATATAATTACAACTCATAAAGGTGGAGAAGGTGCGGTAAGGGAATTTATAGAATATTTATTAAAAAAGAAAAAATTATGGAAAAAAGCAAAAGAGCGTTATTTATAATATTATTATTATTTATTTTCCTGATTCAATGTTCTCAAAAAAAAGAAAATTCAATAGAAGAGCATGAAGATTCTACAAATTCTATCCTTGATTTAGCTGACAGCGAGATTTATGATTTTTCATATAAATATACTAATAAAGAAAAAAAAGTCTGGGAATTATCTTCAAAAAAAGCAGAAGTATATAATAAAAAAGGGTTAATTAAAATAACAGGTGTGAATTTAAACTTTTATAAAAATAATAAAGTTGATACTACTATTGTATCAAAATTTGGTGAAATATATGAAGAAAAAAAAATTTTAACAGCTATAACAAATGTAGTTTTAACAACTGAGGATGGAACAATACTTTATACTGATATTTTAAACTGGGATGATAATAGAAATTTATTATATACTGATGAATTTGTTAAAATAGTAAAAAAGAATGGTGATGTTATAAGGGGAATTGGTTTGGAAGCTGATCATAATCTTGAAAAGTTAGTTATTAAAAAAAATGCAACTGGTAAATTTTATGAAAAAAAATAAATTATATATATTAATATTATTTTTTATTTTAAATCCATTAATTGCCCAGAAGTCTGTAGAACCAGTAAAATTTAAAGCCAACAGAATAGAATATATTTATAAAAAAGGAAAAGAACAGGTTATTTGTAGGGGAAATGCCCGGATGGAAAGAAGTGATTTTTTTTTAAAAGCAAATTTAATCAGGATATATGGAAAAGACCGAAATTTTGCAAAAGCCTTTAGGAAAGTTAAAATGGTAAATAAAAAAGATAATGTTATTGTTTATGGGGATTATGCTGAATATGATAATGTAGATGGTTATGTAAAGGTTTTTAAATCACCTAGGTTAGTTTATACAAATGAAAAGTTAGAAATCAAATCCGCTGTTATGGAAAGCTATCTTAATGAAAATAAATCAATAGCACTGGGAGATGTTAAAATAACACAGACTAATTATGTTGCATATTCTGAAAAAGCTGTTTATTTGCAAAATAGAAATTTAATAGAATTAACTGGAGATCCTGTTGTTTATTATAATAAAAATGAATTCAGGGCAGAAAAGATAATTGTTTACATTAAGAAAGAAATTATTAAATTATATGACAGAGTAGTGGCAAAGATTAAGTCAAAATAGGGGGAGAAAGAATAATAAAAATGGTTGAATTGAAGATAAAAAATTTAAGAAAAGCATATCGAAGAAAATTTGTTGTAAATGATATAAAATTTAATATTAAGCAGGGCGAAATTGTCGGGTTATTAGGACCTAATGGTGCTGGCAAAACAACAACTTTTTACATGGTTATGGGACTTGTTAAACCATTTTCCGGGAATATTTTTATTGATAATCAGGAAATAACATCTTTGCCTATGTATAAACGTGCGAAGCTTGGAATAGGGTATCTTGCCCAGGAACCATCAGTTTTCAGAAAATTAACTGTTGAAGAGAATTTATTAGCAGTTTTACAATTATTAAATATATCCAAAGAGCAGATGATGATTAAAAAAGAGTCTTTATTAAGAGAATTAGGAATAAAGCATCTTGCAAAACAAAAAGCTTATTCTCTTTCAGGAGGAGAGAGACGAAGAACAGAGATAGCAAGAGCACTTGTAACTGATCCCAAGTTTCTGTTATTAGATGAGCCCTTTGCTGGAATTGATCCTAAAGCTGTAGCAGAAATTCAGACAATGATCATGCATTTAAAGAAAAGAGGAATTGGTATTTTAATTACAGATCATAGTGTCAGGGAAACGTTAAGTATTACAGATAGAGCATATATTATTTATGAAGGCAGGATTTTAATATCCGGCACAGCAGCAGATCTTATTAAAGATAAAAAAGCAAAAGAGATTTATTTAGGAGAAAAATTTACAATGTAATCTTAAATAAAAATAATAGAAAAGAGAAATTATTTTATTATAGTTATACTACAAATTATTTTTAATTTAGGAAATTTCTAAATGGGAAAACTTTCAACTGATTTACATTTAAGATTTGAGCAGAAATTATATATGAGCCCGTATCTTCATCAAATGATGGAAATATTACAATTACAGGTGTTAGATTTAGAACAGCGTATAAATGAAGAATTACAGACTAATCCTTTATTAGAAGTAGAAGATAGTGAAAATAAAAGTAATAATGAAAAAGAGATAAATGAGGAAGATATTAAATTTGATGAAATAATGAAAGTTTTTGAAGATAGTAGTGATATAGGTAGTTATAGTCATACATCCCAAAATCAAAATGAGTCAAAATTTGATATTATTGAAGGTGTCTTAACCAGACCTGAGAGCATCCAGGAGCATTTAATATGGCAATTAAGACTTAACATCTTTAATGATAAAGATTTTCAGATAGGTGAAAGGATTATCAGTAATATTAATAATAAAGGCTATTTAACTTCATCCAATGAAGAAATTGCTTTCGGAATGAATGTACCACTTAATGAAATAAAAAGAATATTAAAAATCATACATACATTTGAACCCTATGGTGTGGGGGCTAATGATTTACAGGAATGTTTGCTTATTCAGTTAAGATATATTCCACAAAAAGACAGGTGGGCTGAAAAGATAATTCAGAAATATTTTGATTTTCTTTATAAGCATAAAGTAAAAAAAATAGCACATGGTTTAAGTGTGGATTTATCTACTGTTAAAAAGTCTATAGCATTTATTCAGAAATTGGATCCTAATCCGGGATTAATGTATAGTACTAAAATTACAGAATATGTTATTCCAGATGCCAGTATTGAAAAAGTTGATAATAAATTTATTATAATTGTTAATAATGACTGGGTCCCAAGGCTGCGTATTCATAAACAGTATAGAAATATGATTCATAATAAAAAGTTAGATATTAAGATAAGAAAATATTTAAAAGAAAAAGTTAAAAATGCTTTATTATTTATAAAAAGTATTGAGCAGAGAAAAACAACTCTTTACAGGATAGTAGAATCGATATTAAAATTTCAAATAAAGTATTTTAATAATGGTCCTGAATATATTGCACCATTAACTTTAAAAGATATTGCTAATGATGTTAATGTTCATGAGTCAACTGTAAGTCGTGTTACTTCTAATAAGTATATCCAGACTCCTTTTGGCATTTATGAAATGAAGTTCTTTTTTTCAAAAAAAATTCATACGGAAAATCAAGGAGATATCTCTGCAAAGAGTGTTATGGAGCAGATAAGGGCTTTAGTTGAGCATGAAGATGTGCCTTTATCAGATGATGAGATAATGAAAATTTTACAGGAACAAGGGATTAAGATTGCAAGAAGAACAGTTTCAAAATACAGGCAGAGGTTGAAAATTTTACCATCATATTTAAGGAAGAAATGAAATAGAAGATTAATAAACAAATTATTTGGAGGATCTGATGCAGTTTAATATTACAGGTATAAATTTAAAAATTACAAAAGGTATAAGAGATTATGTCAATAAAAAAATAACAAAAGTAATAGATGACTTTGAGCATCCTGTTAATTGTAATATGATTCTTAAAGTTGAAAAAAATCGACATACAGCAGAAATTATTTTAAGTGGTGATTCAGGGCGTTTTTATTTAAAAAAGACTGAAAATGACCTTTACAAGTCTATTGATAGTGTTGTGCAGTCAACTGATATTAAAATAAAAAAATTTAAAGATAAGCAAAAAGACCATAAAATAAGAAATAAAAACATTATCTATAAGAGAACTTTTTACAGGAAGGTCAATATAAAAAAAATTAAAGTTGAAGATTTAAAACCAATGTCTATTGAAGAAGCTATCCTGCAATTAAAATATATAAGACAGAATATACTGATTTTTCAAAGTGCAAAGAATTTTAATGCTTATATTTTATTTAAAGATAAAAGGATATTTAATTTAATTCAACCTAAAATTTCTTTTCTTCCTAAATTTTTATTTCCTAAATCAAAGAAGAGTAAATATAATAGTCTATCATTAACTTATAAAAATAAAATTAAAAAGATAAAAAGAAAGAAAGTAGTTTTAAAGACCATGCCTTATAAAGAAGCTTTTACTGAAATTGTGAATAATAGAAATCTTAATTATTTAATATTTGAGAATTTTGACACAGAGAAAATGAATATTTTTTTTAGAATTAATAAAAATTTAATTGGTAATTATGAATTTTGAAATGGATAAAAATTTAACAGTTCGAAAATTAATAAATATTTTAAAACAAGAATTTAAACTGGAGCTGGAAATTTTAAGCGGGAAAATAGGATTAAGAAATAAAGTTACAACACTGGATATAAACAGGCCTGGTATAGCACTGGCAGGATATTTTAAGAATTTTGCGTTTTCAAGGATTCAATTATTCGGAAGAGGGGAGTCTGATTATATTACCAGTTTAAAAAATGATAAAAGGCGAAGTTTGTTAAAACAATTTTTTTCTTATAAAATCCCATGTTGTTTTTTTGTGGATAATAAAAAGCCGGATAATGTTTTTATCCAGTTAACAAATAAAACAAATACCCCCTTGATTACAGTTAATTTAAATACAAGGGAGCTTAATGAAACTTTACATGAAATTCTGGAAAAGCATTATTCTCCTCAAAAATCACTTCATGGTGTTATGGTTGAAGTTTCCGGAATAGGAGTTTTAATACTCGGTAAAAGTGGTGTAGGTAAAAGTGAATGTGCGTTAGAACTAATTACCAGGGGTCATCGTTTAATTGGTGATGATGTTGTTATTGTTAATAAAATGGGGGGTTCTATGTTAATTGCCCGAGGCCCTGATTTAATAAAGTATCATATTGAAATTCGTGGAGTAGGAATAATAGATGTTCAGCATTTATATGGTGTAGGTAGTGTCAGGGAACGAAAAAGAATTGATATTGTTGTTATACTTGAAGAATGGGGGCAGGATAAAAAATATGAAAGAATAGGTATAGATGATAAATATTATACTATATTGGGAGTTAAAATACCGCTTATTGAATTGCCTGTAAAACCTGGCAGAAATATCCCAGTTATTATTGAAACAGCTGCACTAAATATACGCTTAAGACATATGGGTATTCATTCTTCTCTTCTTTTAGATAATAAAATAAAAGATAAGATGAGTCGTCTGAAATGAAAGGGAAAAAGGATATTTATATTTTAATTTTATCCCACGGCAAATTAGCAGAAGAATTTTATAATACAGCAAAGATGATTATAGGAGATATTAAGGATGTTTATTTTTTTTCCATCTCAAGGAATATGTCTTTTGCAAACCTTGAGAAAAAAGTAAAAAATTTTTTTACTGAAAACAAGAAAAAAGATATAATCATTTTTACGGATTTATTTGGAGGCAGTTGTTTAAATGTATGTTCTTCCTATATTAACAGGAAAAATGTTGAAATTTTTAGTGGGGTGAATTTAGGCATATTACTTGAAGCTATTTTTTTAAGAAATTCACAATCTTTAGACCAACTGGCAAAGTCTCTGGATGATAAAAAAGACAGTACTATGGTTTATGTTAATAAAGAAATTTGTAAATGAATAAACAAAATACTAATTTAATTATAAGAATAGATGACAGGCTGATTCATGGACAGGTTATAGTTGGTTGGGCAAAATTTTTAAATTTAAATAAAATTATTGTTGCCAACGATGCAATTTCAAAGGATAAATTAAAGATTCAAATGGTAAAATTAGCAGTTCCTCCAAATATAAGTGTTGATTTTATTGCTATTAATGAAGCTATTGAATCCTTAAATAATAATAAATGGAAGGGATTTGATTCGATTTTACTATTGGAATCTCCCCATGATGCTTATAGATTGATTTCGTCCGGATGTAAAATTAATGTAATTAATGTGGGAGGATTACATGTAAAAGAAAACAGAAAACAGGTGTCCCAGAATCTTGCTTTAAATGAGGAAGATAAATATTATTTAAGAAAAATACATCAATATAATGTTTTTTTAGAGGGTAGAGCTCTTCCATCTGATGAACAGTATGATGTGTCAAAAGTTTTAAGCAAATAATAAAATCATGGATATTTATACTATTTTAAAATTTTCTGCCATAACAGCCTTTTTACATCTTGATAATAAAAATATTGTTTCAATAGGAATTTCTCGTCCCATTATTACAGGTGCAATTTTAGGTATTTTATTTAATAACATTTTTTATGGAATATTTATAGGCTGTATTATTGAATTGATACTTATTAATCTTTTACCTATTGGAGCATTTGTTCCGCCAAATGGTACCATTATAACTGGTATAGCCATGATTATATCCTATGATTTTCATATCTATAAAAATGGTGCATTATTACCAATTGTTTTAATTTATAGTATTTTTTGGGGGCATATAGCCAGGAGAATATCCAGATTGTTATGGAAGCGAAATACATTTTTAGTGGAATTTTTTTTAAAAGATGTTCAAAAGGATAAATTTCATTTTGCACCTTACAACTTTATTGTTTTATTCAGTGATTTTCTGATTTATTTATTAGTAACATTTGTCGGTGGATATTTAGGTATATTAATTATGAGAAAATTTGTTCAGATATTTTTAACATCTTATTTTATCCATTTGACTTTAGATAAAGCATTATATTATTTGCCATTATTTGTTTTAATATATATTTTAAATAGTTTTGATTTGCCTAAAAAGGGATATTTTATTGCATCTGGCATGGCACTGGCTTTATTATTGAATCTTTTATCATTAAATCCATTATTTATTATTATACTTATTGGTTTTTTTAGCTATATTTTATTTTTCAGCATACAATATTATAAAGAACATTATTATGAATTATAACATTACTATTAAAGATTTTGTTCTAGTTTATTTCAGGAGTTTTTTATATCAGAATTTATTAAATGATAAATACTTTCAGAATTTCGGCTTTTTATATACATTATATCCTATTGTTAAAAAATATAATAAAAGTAAAGAAGCAGTAAAATTATTTATATTAAAAAATTTTGAATATTTTAATACAAATCCTTATCTTGTAAGTTTTATTTTTGGTGTTGCCATTAGATTAATTAAAGAAAATGATGATGAAAAATTAAAAAAGTTTAAATTTGACATGATGAGTCCTCTGGCTGCATTAGGAGATGCAATAAGCTGGGGGGTTTTAAGATTTTTTCTGATATTGATTTCTGTTGTATTTGTTTTTTTTAAATATTATGCTGGTATATTAATATTTTTAATATTATATAATATAGTCTTAAATATTTTTTTCCGTTTTATGGGTTTAATTATTGGATACAAACATGGTTTAAATGTTATTTTTAAAATTGCTCATATGGACTTGCAGAATAAAATTGCTATGATAAAAAAAATAGGGTTAATACTATGGGGTTCATCTGTACTCCTGCTGTTAAAATATCAATATAAACTTATTGATTTTTCATTTCAAAATATTAATATTAATATTTTAATAAACATATTATTATTGATTTTCCTGACAGTTTCTTTTTATAAATTAAATAAAGTTGTTATACCAATTGTTACATATATTATTTTTCTAATTGTTATAATGTTAATTAGTATTTAAGAGTATTAAAACAGAAAATTTATGAAACAAAAAGATATAATTATCAGGAATAAATCTGGTTTACATGCCCGACCAATTTCTAACTTTGTTAATAAAGCAAGTACTTATAAATCAGAAGTGATTGTTATTAAAGATGGAACTGAAATAAATGGTAAAAGTGTTTTAAGTTTATTAACATTAGCAGCAGCGTATAATACAAAAATAACTTTGTGTGTTGATGGTGAAGATGAAACTGAAGCATTGGACATATTAAGTAAATTATTGGAGGAAGGAGAATAAATATTATGAAGAAGCAATTAATTGTATGGTTAATAGTAATGTTTATATTTTTATCTTCAATAAATCAATTATATTGTAATTACGCAGATAGAAAAGATCCTTTTTTAGCAGGTGTCCTATCCTGGTATATGCCCGGATTGGGACAATTTTATGCAGGGAAGTATTTAAAAGGATCTATTTTCTGGGCCGTAGAAAATACTTTATTTATTTCTGCTCTTTTAACTGTAGCGGATTTAAATTTCAGTGTTAATGAAGAAATAGGTTTTCAATTCAGCATTAAACCAAAAGAGACTATCAGTAAGAAACAAAAAACTATTGGTATTACACTTGCTGCTAGTTACGTTATTTTTCATATTTATAATGTTATTGACGCTGTTCAAACTACAAAAAATGTTAATTTTGAAAATGCTCTGAAGTATAAACAATCACGCTTAAATTTTGATTATAAGTTAATAGCTGATAATAATTATTGTACAATTAATTATAAGTTTTAAGAGGTATAATATGTTTAATTATAAAAAATTATTAATTATTTTTATTATTATT
>CBDVEP010000014.1:0-34521 GCA_965373035.1 uncultured bacterium | reverse complement strand
ATACTCCTTAGGGCAGTCAACTTTGGCACTGTTTCCGAATTTTGTTACTTTGCGGGCTCTTATTAGGATAATACTTCTTATGATAGCTATCCTGTCTTATCCTTTTCCAATCCGGATAACTGTTAACTTCTTTAGCTGTAGATTCCGCTAAATCCCAAAATTTTTTTTGTTCAGCTGTTTCTTTTACCCTTGAGATTATTTTTTTTGGCATGGTTTCTCCTTTTTAACTAATAATTTCAATAATTGCTTCAACTTCATATTTCTCATAATCTAAATAACAATTAGGGTCTAGTGAGAATCTTGGTTCTGTATTATTTTTATCCCAATTAATTACTTTTCCAGTATCCTTTTCTTTCCTTCTTATCTTAAAGCCTTTTTTTCCTATCATTGAAAACAAATCCATATATCTTCTCGGACCAATGCCCACAAAGGGTTGAAAAAATACTTTCTCTTTTTCCTTCTTTTCTATGCTAATCGAATCTTTATGGAATTCTTCTGCAAAACTTTTTGGATAGGGTTCAATGTAAACCACTCGTTCTATGCCACAAGCTACAATATGTTTTGTACAATTATGACAAGGGAAAAGAGTTGTATATAATACGTGACCTTTTATTGATATCCCTAATCTCACTGCTTGTGTTATTGCATCCATTTCAGCATGCAGTATTCTTCCAAATTCCGTTATATCTTCTAAACTAGTATTTTTTAATATTTTTTTTAAAGATTCTTCTTTTACTATAACTTCATTTTTTCTTAGCGCTTCAATTATTTCTTTCTCTTTCTCTTCTACTTGTTGGTCGTTAGAATCAATTCCTTTCCCAAAATCCCTATGATCTTCTTCGTTTTTCTTCCCCCAATATAACCCTCCACCAAAACAAGGAACGTCATTTGCCCCTACTGATAATATTTCTCCTTTCTCGGTTGTTATTGCTGCGCCAACCTGACGGGCTAAAGCCGAGGAACGAAGTCCTGCAACATATGCGAAAAACATTCCATATTCATCGCGCGTAGGAGTATGAAAAGTATTTTTAAATATTAATTCAACAAATCGACGCAGATCATCCTTATATTGTTCAGAACAACTTCCCTCAACTCCATCTTCCATAGTAATAAATACATCGGAAAGGTGAAATGTCTGGCTAACTCTTTGTCCATGTTCTTCTTTTTCCTTTTCATCCCGATCAATTAGTTTTTTCGCCTTCTCAGCAAAATCTTCGTAGTTTGCTGACCCCATACCTTCGCCAATTTTTCTTTTTAAATTTTTTTCACATTGTGTTTTTGAAGAATAAACACCAATAAGAAAAAAACTATCGCCATAGACTCTTCTTAAAAGAGATACTTCTTCGGGATGTTTTAACGACTTTAATATATATGCTATTTTTTTATTAGGCTTATTTTCATCCTTTGTCTCTTTTTCCCTTTCTTTTCTAATTTCATTTATTGCTAATTGCGATAACGCCGCATTGTTTCCTGCATTTTTTCTTAATTCATCTCCTTTATCCATATAAAACTTTATTCTGTCATATTCATTATCATCTTTAGTCTTACCTCCCTGTGAATCATTGATTGCAGAAATATTAATTTGATCTAATAATTTGCTTAAGGTAATTTGAACACTATTGTAGTTTACTTCTTTAAGCCAGTCTGTTAGAGAATCACTTACTACCTGCAATTTGATTCCTACCCGACCAACAATAGCAAACACTAATTCTCCTTCAAATAAATTAATATCTTTCTGGGAAAGTCTTTTATTTTCCTTTTTCATTTTTTCTTCTCTTTTAATTAAAATATCCATTATTATTCAAAAGTCAATAAAAAATTGGATAAGAATATGGAACAGACCCTATTTAAAACTTGATATTTTAAATACAGCTATTATAGTATTAACAAAATTTACAAAGGATTGCAAATGAAAAATAAAATTTTTATCAGTATAATTTTACTATTTATCACCATTAACTTAAATGCTTTTGATTTTAACCATTCAGACAAAATTGTTACAATTGTTGCTGTAGGGGATATCATGCTTGCTAACCGTTATACTCCTTATTTAAAAAAGCATGGATATGATTTTCCTTTCACTTATACTCAGCCCATCACATCATCTGCTGACATTGCATTTGGAAATCTTGAAGCACCTATGTCCCTAAATAATAAAAATAAGAGAAAAAAACAATTTGCTTTTAGAGCGCACCCGGATACTGTTAAATCATTATTATATGCAGGATTTGACGTTCTTTCCCTTGCTAATAATCATATTCTTGATTTTGGGCAAAAAGCATTTTATGATACACTACAAATACTAAAAAAAAATAATATACAATATATTGGCGGAGGTGCAAACAGACAGGAAGCTGAAGCAATGAAAATAATTGAAACAAAAGGTATTAAAATAGGTTTTCTTGGTTTTAGCAAAACATATCCTGTTGCATTTTATGCAGGTAAAAATCGGCCAGGAACAGCAACTACTGGTGTTAAAAAATTAAGGACTATTATTAAAAAAAATAAAGATAAAGTTGATTTTTTAGTAGTTTCATTTCATTGGGGCAAAGAATATACATGGAAACCACGGTCCTACCAGATTTCTCTTGCACGTACAGCTATTGACAGCGGTGCTTTAATTGTATTAGGACATCATCCACATTGTATACAGCCAGTGGAAAAATATAAAAATGGGATTATAGCATACAGTCTTGGCAATTTTGCTTTTGGTTCTTATGGACGCCCCCCAAAAAGAAAAGCAGATAAAAGTCTTATTTTAAAAATATATCTCAATAAAAAGAAAATAATGGGAGTGAAAATATTACCTCTGGATGTATATAATTACCGTGTTAAATTCCAAAGCAGAGTTCCTGATAATATAAAATTACGGGATAAGATTATAAATTATATTAAAAAAATCAGTAAAAAGTTTAATACAGCCATGGACATAAAAGATGGTAATGGCTACATTACATATTAATTAAAAAACATAGTATAAAATTAAAAGTTATAGCTGTATGAAAAATTTTTTAAATTTATGTAAACAAAGATACAGTGTTAGAAAATATCTGCCTGAGAAAGTCCCAAGAAAAAAAATCCTTAAGTGTATTGAAGCAGCAAGGCTTGCCCCATCAGGAGAAAATCTCCAACCATGGCGTTATATGATAATCGACAGGGAACCCTTTTTATCAGCAGTAAAAAAAACAGCTTTTAAAGGGATATATTCACATACAAAATGGGCAAATACATCTCCTGTTATTATTGTTATATTAGCAAAATACAATCTTCCAATAAAATTCATAAGCACTATATGGAAAAAAATGGATTATTATTTACTGGATATTGGTATTGCCACACAGCAGCTTGTTCTTCAGGCAGAGGATATGGGATTAGGAACCTGTTGGATTGGATGGTTTAATGTTAAAAAAACACAAAGATTACTTCAAATCCCTAAAAAATATAAATTAATAGGGCTGCTAACAATGGGATACTTTAGCAGGAAAAAAAATCTACAAAAAAAACGAAAAAAAATAAATGAAATTGCATGGTTTAAAGGGGATAATTTTTCTTATTGACTTCTTATTAACAAATAATAAAATAATAAAAAGAGGCAAAAAAATGATTGGAACACAGGAAATTGTATTAATTGTAATTGCAATTATTCTTATATTTGGTGCTAAAAGAATACCTGATATTGCAAGAAGTATTGGTTCTGGAATTAAAGAATTTAAAAAAGCATTAAGCAGTCATGATGAAGATGAAGTATATAAACAGAAAGAAAAAAATATAAAAAAATATAATGCCGGTAAAAAGAAAAAGACCAGAAAATGAAAGCAAACAATTCTCCTTCTTTGACCATTTAGATGAATTAAGAAAAAAATTTTTAATCATAATTCTCTTTACCTTTTTAACTTCATTAATTATTTTTTTTCTTTTTAATAAAATAAATATTTATAATTTTTTCTTAAAACCATTATTTACCTGTGGTCAAAAAATTTATTATTATAATTTAATGGAGCCGCTCTTCGTAAGAGTAAAAATTTCCCTTATCATTGGTTTTATAATCAATATGCCTTTGATAATTTTTCAAATTATGCAATTCTCCTTTCCAGCTTTAAAGGAAAAAGAAAAAAATATATTTATTATTGTTTTATTGTTAATAATCATTTTATTTAGCTGCGGTGTCCTTTTTTCTTATAAAATACTCTTACCCAATTCTATTAATTTTTTAACAAAGTTTGCACCTAAAACCATTAACCCTGTGCTAAGACTTAAAGAATATATAAGTTTATATCTCAGCCTGACAATTGCATCAGGACTGGCATTTTTAACTCCCATATTAATCTCTTTTTTAACAAAATTAGGTCTGGTAGATTATAAATTTTTAATCAAACATATCCCTGAATCCATTATTGTTATTTTAATACTATCATCTATAATCACCCCGCCAGATTGGGTCTCACAAATATTGTTGTCAGTACCATTATTTTTATTATATTTGATTTCTATATTGTTTTCATATATTATAAAGAAATAGGAAAAACATTATGAAGCAAAAGAAAAAACTTTCAAAAAATATTTATATTCTAGGATTTGTCAGTTTTTTTACAGATATTTCAAGTGAAATGATATATCCTATAATTCCTTCTTTTTTAAAAGCATTACTTAAGCAAAGTGCTGGAAAATTTTTAGGTATTATCGAAGGAATTGCTGAAGCTACAGCAAGCCTTGGAAAAGTCTATTTTGGTTACATCTCTGATAAGTTAAAAAAAAGAAAATTATTCGCTATTTTAGGGTACGGTTTCTCAGCCTTTAGTAAAATTCTTCTTTTATTTTCTTCTTTATGGACTCATGTGCTGGGAGCACGATTTTCAGATAGAATTGGAAAAAGCATCCGCACAGCTCCCCGTGATGCTATCATCAGCGAATCAGTTGCAAAAGAAAACAGAGGCATTGGATTTGGCATACAAAGAGCCATGGACTTTGCCGGTGCATTCCTTGGAACACTTATATCCATATACATTATTCATCTTGTTGGTCAGGCAGAAAACAGCATGGAAATATACCGCAAAATATTCCTTTATGCCTTAATACCTGCTTTCATAGGTGTAATAATTCTCTTTTTTGTAAAAGAACCAAAATCTTTAAAAAATGACAAAATAAAAAAACCACCCTCTTTATCATTTAAAAAAATTGATAAAAAATTAAAAACATTTATTGTAGCTACATTTATTTTTGCACTTGGGAACAGTTCCAATCAATTTTTAATATTACGATCAAGAGATATAGGATTTACCTTTTTAATGTCTTTGATTTTATATCTTATTTACAATCTAACCTCAACACTTTTCCTTCCGGTTTTTGGAAAACTGTCAGATAAAGTTGGAAGAAAAAAAGTTATGCTTTCTGGTTATTTTTTATATTCATTAGTTTATCTTGGTTTTGGAATATTTAAAATAAAAATTATGTTTTTTATTTTATGGATTTTATACGGCTTTTATTCTGCCCTAACAGAAGGTGTGGAAAAAGCTTATGTTTCAGATTTATCAAGTACCAGTAACAGAGGTACAGCACTGGGTATATTTGCCACAACAGTTGGTATAGGATTATTACCAGCCAGTATTATTGCTGGATTTTTATATACTTTAAATCCATCCTATCCTTTTATCCTTGGCAGTATCTTAAGTTTAACTGCCTCACTTTTAATATTAAAAAGAAAATGAAAAAATTAGTTAAAGCAACTGAAAAAAACATAAAACTTGCTGCTGGAATAATAAAAAAAGGAGGGTTAGTTGCCTTTCCCACGGAAACAGTTTATGGCTTGGGAGCTGATGCTTTAAATCCTGAAGCTGTTGTAAAAATTTTTGAAGCAAAAAAAAGACCTCAATTTAATCCTTTAATCATTCATGTAGCTGATTTAGGGCAATTAAAAATGCTTTGTAAAAATATTAATAAAACAGCCTTAAAACTAATAAAACATTTCTGGCCAGGTCCTTTAACACTTATTCTGGAAAAAAAAAATGTTGTCCCGGATATTGTAACATCAGGACTTGATACAGTTGCTATTAGAATGCCTTCACATCCTGTAGCAATAAGTTTATTAAAAAAAGCTAAAACTCCTATTGCAGCACCCAGTGCTAATAAATTTGGTTATATAACGCCCACAAAAGCAGATATGATTTTAAAGCAGTTAAAAGAAAAAGTAAATATTATTCTTGATGATGGACATACTCATATTGGTGTTGAATCCACTATAATTTCTGTTGTAAAAAAACCAGTAATCTTACGGCCAGGAGGACTATCCAGAGAAAAAATAGAACAGATAATAGGTAAAGTAAAAACAAGCAAAGTAAGCACTAAAATAATGTCTCCAGGACAATTAAAAAAGCATTACTCACCTCATACTAATATGGAGTTTATTACAAACAAAACACACTTCCCATTAAATAAAAAATCAGGATTGCTTTTATTTAAAATGCCAATACCTGAAAAATATAAAGGGAAATTTAAAAATATTGAAATATTATCCCCTGATGGAGATTTACACGAGGCAGCTAAAAATTTATTTTCACTTCTTTATAAACTTGACCAGCAGAATCTTGATAAAATCTATGTTCAAAAAGTACCTGAAAAACACATTGGAATAGCTATTATGGACAGATTACGCAAAGCAGCACATAAATAGTTGGTTAGTTAGTATCTAGTATTTTTTTTAAAATCAATCGAATTTCCGATACAAATATAGTAAAGAGAGTATTACAGAAAGCAGTAAAAAAACAGTCTTTAAATAAGGATACAATATTTCCTTTCGCTACTTTCAATCATGCTACATGGGAAAAAACATTTTCAATTACTTTTGGAATTTTAATTGGAACAAAAAAATTATCTGGATAGAGATAATCTTCACCTGACTCATCAATAACTCTTAATTGATTATGTTCTTTAGCATTAGGAGCATTTATTACCTTATAGATTTTCTTTAATTCAAGTGAAGCAGCATACCCTTTATTATTTATACATACAACATATTCAGATTCCATAAAATTTTTCCTTTTTAATATATTTATTTAACAAGCTTTTTAATTTTTATTTCTTTTTTACCAGTTCCATGTGCTTCATACCAATGAATTTCTGCCTTACTAATAAATCCATCAGACAACTCAACTAAAACAATCCCCTTTAATTTTCTCCATCGTCCTTTTCCATATATTTTTATCAGACGTCTTATCTCATAAATAGCTTTATTTACAGCAATTATTTCAATATTACTTATTTTACCAGTAATTTTAAAATACATTTGAACTATCTATCTTAAGTTTTAATATCATATTATTAATAAATTTATAATAAATAATTAAATAGTCAATTTTTTATGCAAACTTTTATTAAAAACAATTAGCACTTCACTAAAAATCAATTCTTAATAGCAGTTGTATATAATCATCCGGCATATGATCGATGTA
Organism: uncultured bacterium; assembly: GCA_965373035.1. Classification (GTDB taxonomy): domain Bacteria; phylum Spirochaetota; class JAHITG01; order JAHITG01; family JAHITG01; genus CBDVEP01. The sequence goes on along the minus strand of CBDVEP010000014.1, from coordinate 27,076 downwards.
TTCCCTGCTGATTATCATAAGTTGTTCTACATTCATTTTAATAACATTGAATTATGCAACAACTCTAATAAATAATGAAAGAATAAATGTAGTGAAGGCTTTGTCCCTGGATAAGGGAGGTCGGTAGACCCCGTTACTTATATATTTATTAAATAATAGCCCCAGACTTTCAAATGATATTGATTTTCATTATGAAAAAAATCTTGATACAAAAAAAAATGAATTAAAGGCATTTATTTAATATTACTCTCGGATTAACCTATTATATAATAATTCTTCTAAATCTCTTCGGCTATCTAAAATGGTATGAATATAGACTACATTATTAATTATTTGATAAATAATTCTAAATGGTTTATGAATAATTTCTAAATATATAGTAATGTTTATCTTTTTTAGTTCCGGGACAATTCTTCCTCTTTCTGGTAAAACTTCCAATTTCAAACATGTTTCTTCGATTTTATTTAATATTTTTTCTGCATTGAAATGGGAATCATGAATAGAAATAAAATTATAAATTTCAGCTAAATCATTTTCTGCTTCATTTACGATAAACACTTTATATTTTTTCATTTATAATTCTTACTTTTTTTCTAACTGAATAAAATGAATCTTTAACTGATTTGTATTTTCCCTTTTTTAAACTTTCCTGACTTTGAGCTATTAACTTTAACAACATTAATATTTCTTTTTGTTCTTCATATACTTTTACATCCTGAATAATTAATTTTGCTTCTCCATTATGAGTAATAATGATGGGCGCAGAGGTGGAGGTAACTTCCTTCATGATATCAGAAGTATGATTTTTAAGATATGTAATTGGTTTTATTTTTTCTGAATATTTCATAACACAAAACTCCTTTTATATTATTATGTACTAAATTATATACCAAATTATATTCTATAGTCAACTAGTATTTTCCTATTTTAACAATTATTTTTCTTTTTTGGATACTGTTTATGAGGAATAAAAGTGCCTATAAACTCTTTTTTATTTTCAACATAAAATGATTTACCAAGTGTTAAATCAAATTCTATCTGGATATCGTATAATGTCCTTCTAAAAAATCTCCTGACTTTATAATTTCCAAAATCTTCAGGCAGGCAGGGGTCAATAAATAAACCATCAAATTCAGGTTTAATACCCATTTATCAATCTCTTTAAAAATAAAACTCTAAAGAGTTAAATCCATAATATAACTTTCTTATTTCACTGACATTGACTTGATCCCTTACCATCCTGCTTCTGTTTTACTTTATTCATGTAAGGCAAAAAGATGGAATTATTGATAATTTACATCCATTAATTTCAATTTTATTAAATAAATCTTTTGAAGTAATAACTCCTTGTTTTACGTAGAATCTATTAGCTCATGACTACAAATATAATGCGGTATTAACTGACCCATTACTATTAATTTTCTGGCTTGACTTAAAAATTTAAATCATTACATTCTGCTTGAAAAATTTAATATTAAGGAGTTTAAAATGGCACATTATAAAGAACTTGGTTTTGTTAATTCAAAAGAATTATTTAAAAAAGCTATTAATGGAGGATATGCAATCCCAGGATACAACTTTAATAATATGGAACAGCTTCAGGCTATAATAGGAGGATGTGCTGCAAGTAATTCTCCTGTTATCCTTCAGGTTTCCAAAGGTGCACGAAATTATGCCAACCAGACTCTTCTGCAATATATGGCACAGGGCGCTGTTGAAATGGCAAGAAAAGATTTAAATAGTAATATTCCAGTTGTACTGCACTTAGATCATGGAGATACTTATGAACTTTGTGTATCCTGTATTGAAACTGGATTTTCTTCAGTTATGATTGATGGTTCTTCCAAACCTTTTGAAGAAAATATTGAATTAACTAAAAAAGTTGTAGAATATGCAGCTCAACATGATGTTTCTGTTGAAGGGGAATTAGGTGTACTGGCTGGTATTGAAGATGAAGTGCAGTCTGAAAAATCTAATTATACAAATCCTGATGATGTAGAAGAATTTGTAAAAAAAACAGGTGTGGATAGTCTGGCTATCTCCATTGGTACTTCACATGGTGCTTATAAATTTAAACTTAAACCAGGCGAGTCTGTTCCCCCACTGCGATTTGACATTTTAGAAGAAGTTGAAAAAAGAATACCTGGTTTTCCAATTGTTCTTCATGGTTCATCCTCTGTTCCGCAGGAGTATGTTGAATTATGTAATAAATATGGCGGGAATTTAGCAGGTGCAGTTGGTGTTCCTGAAGACCAGTTAAGAAAAGCCGCTAATTCTGCTGTATGTAAAATTAATATTGATACAGATGGCCGTCTTGTTGTAACAGCTAAAATCAGACAGGTATTTGCTGAAAAGCCGGAAGAGTTTGACCCAAGAAAATATTTAGGGCCAGCTCGAGAAGCATTAAAAGAATTAATCACAAGAAAAAATAAAGAAGTTCTAGGAAGTGCTGACAAGGCATAAGTAAAAAAATCAAATAAAAATTACAATTGAATTATAAATTTTAATAAGCTGTCAGAAGAATATTAAGAATATCTTCTTTTGATATAGGTAAGGGAGTAAAGTTCATAAATTGATACCGCCTTGCCACACTTGAAATAATTGGAAGGTTTTCTTTATCAATTTTATAATCACTTAATTTTTGAGGAACTTTAAGGTCAAACAATAATTTCCTAACCCCTTCTATAGCTTTTATAGCTGCTTCAACAACAGTGATATTAGCAATATCTTCCCCAAGAGCTTTTGCAATCTGAACATATTTATTAGGCATTGAAGTTAAATTAAACTCCATAACATGCGGCAGCATAATAGCATGAGCAATATTTTTATAAATCTTTTCCTTTGACGACAACGCCAGTGCCATTGCTTCACAGGTTCCCAGTTTAGAAGTTAACAGTGACATACCAACTATTAATCCTGCCATCATAATATTACTACGGGCAGTCATATCATCTTTATGAAGAAAAACACGTTTTAAATTACTTCCTGTTATTTCAATGGCTTTTAAAGAAAGTGAGTCTGAAAGAGAATTACTGGCTGTTGAAATATAAGACTCAATGGCATTGGAAAGGATAGCAAATCCTGAACCTATTGTATAATTCATAGGTAAAGAAGTAGTAAGTATAGGATCAATAAAAGCAATAAAAGGAAATAAACTGGGGTTTTTATAAATTTTTTTTATATTATCATTATTATCAGTTAATACGAATTCATCATTAACCTGCTGCATGATCGCTGGTATAGTTGATACTGTTATAACACGGACACATTCATCCCCGCCAATTCCACCATTTAAAAACTCAACAATTTTCCCTTTGTTCTTACCTAAATAAGCAACTGCTTTGGCTGTATTAATAATACTCTGCCCTCCTACAGCAATAATTAATTTAACTCTTGATTGACGTATGAGGGTACCAATTTCATCAACATCCTCATTAGAAGGATTACTTTTAATTTTATCATAAAGGATGTATTCTACCTTGCTTATTTCTAATAATTTTTCAATCTTGTCAAGAATTCCACTTTTCCTCATTACATCCCCATTTGCAAGAAGAAATACTTTATCTGAATATTCTTTTGAAATTTCCCCTATTCTATCAACTACTTCAGTCCCAAATATTATTTTTGTAGGTAAAGTAAATTCTATTGATTTTAAAGAAATCATATAACTTAGTTAAAGCAACTTAATATTTAATATCAGCTTTAGAAGAGTGCAAATAAATAATCGTTTTTTAATTATTCCTCATCTCCAAGGCTATCCAGTATTTTATCACCAATGGTAAATTTTTCCGAAAGTCTTTCAGCTATCTTCTCATAAACTTCTGGCTTGAAATAATCACCATTTTTCAATTTCTGTTTAGCCAGCTCAACTTTTTCTTTACGGACATCCGAGGTGTTTTTAACTATACTAATATATTTCTTTACTTCAGCACTGCGTTTTGCTTCACGAGATATTTCCACAGAATCACTTTTTTTTACAGACCCGGCTTTCTCAACATTCCTTTTCTTGTCAGTCTTAAAAATCTTTAGAATTTGTTTAATACCTGAAATATTTTTAATATCCATAATTTACCACCTCTTCATTATATATATCGTCATATTTAAAAGTTTCCTTTAATGCATTTCCTTATTAAAAATTATTACATATTCACCTTTTACTTTACTATTATTTATTTCGGTTAAAATGTTTTTTACATAATCTATTTTAACATTTTCAAAAACCTTTGTCAACTCTTTAAATAAAAAAATTTTAATATTACCAAAATTTTTATTTATTAAATTTAAAAGACTTTTAATCCTGTATGGGGACTCATAAATTATAATATTCCCCTCATATTCTTTAATTTTGTTAATCAGTTTATTTATCTTCTTCCTACTTCTTGGTAAAAATCCTATAAAAATTGAAGTTCTATCCGCAATTCCCGATAATGATAAACTGACAGATAATGATGATGCCCCTGGTATGGGTATAACCTGAATACCTCTGTCATGGCATTGTCTGACCAGTAAATTCCCCGGATCAGAAATACAGGGGGTTCCACTGTCACTTACCAACCCTATCTGTTTTCCTGATACTAAATCATTTAGTACTGCATTTAACTTATTCTTTTCATTACCAATAAAATAACTAACTAATCTTCTTTTAATCTTATAATGATTTAATAATTTTAATGTTTGTCTGGTATCCTCACATAAAATATAATCTACTTCTTTTAAAGTTTCTATAGCTCTAAAAGTAATATCCTTTAAATTCCCAATAGGAGTAGCAATAACATATAATTTTCCAAAAGTATTGTTTATTATCATTAAATATTCTGCTTATAAACATTATTCCTGATAATATCTACATTAATTTTACCAATATCAATATTAAATAATTTTGCTACCTGCCGGGCTACTTCGTCAGCTTGAGGTATCTGAAAAAATTTGAAAAAAGCTATAAGAACATCGATTTCATTTTCAGTTAATTCAATTTTATTTATTAATAAATCATCAGGAGAATTAATATTATAAATCCTTCCAATAACTAAATGATTTTTATCCTTAATTGTTAAATACTTTGTTCTATCAAAATTCTTTTCTGTTTTTTCATATTTTTTCAGTTCTTTCTCATTATGTATTTTGTCCATTACAAGAGTATATCCATGTCTTTTTAAAATATTATCAACTTCAGCAGCACTAATTTTCACATTTAATCTCCTATTATCTATATTTATTATCGGTTTGTATCTATTAAAATGTTTAATTATTTTTTTTCTTTCCATTAACTTTTATTAATTTTTCAAGGTAGAGATATCTTTTAATTTTCCTTGTGGATGTTTTAATTAATTCTTCCCGATGGATTTTAAATCCAGTTATTTTTTTATAAGATGCCAGTTTAGAATTAACTTTTTTTACTTCATGACTGATTAAATTTTCAACTTTAATTTCTGAACTAAAATGTATTCCAACTCTTCTGCCATGTTCATCTATTGCTTCATAATCAGGCACAATTATGGCTGAAACTTTTTCACCTTTATCCTTTTCAGATACTGGCAGGCCATAAGCCATAGACTCCAGGATAAAGTGAGAAGCATTTAATTTCTCTTCAATTTCTTCAGGAAAAATATTCTTCCCCCCCTGTGTAACAATTAAATTCTTTTTCCGTCCTGTAATATAAACAAAGCCTGTTTTATCAATATAACCCAGATCACCTGTATAAAACCATCCTTTTTTAATAACTTCTTTTGTTGCTTTTTTGTTTTTATAATATCCTTTCATAACAATAGGACCTTTTATTAAAATCTCCCCAATACCTTTTTCATCAGGTTCATTTATTTTAATTTCTACATCAGGCAATGGTAATCCAATAGAATGATAATTCATATATTTAATTGTACTGACAGTTACAACAGGAGAGGTCTCTGTTAATCCATAACCCTGTAGAATAGTTAACCCCAAATTATCAAATCCGCAAGCTACATCCGAACGAAGAGGACCGCCCCCTGAAATAAAATATTTCATAGTTTTTAAACCAGCTTTTTCTCTTAAACTATGAAAAACCTTTTTTCCTGTTTTTTTTCCTGTAATCTTTTTTACAGCTTTTACAATTCCCATACTTGTACTGAAAATCAACCTGATAGGTAATGATTTTTCTTTGACAGCTTTCAATATTCCAAGATATAACTTCTCAAATAAAAGAGGAACCCCAAGCATAAGAGTTACATTAGTTTCTTTAATATTATTTAGTATATTACGGGACTTTAAACTTTCTGCATAAGTAATAGCAGACCCTGCATATAAAGGTAAAATAAACCCGGTTGTACACTCAAAGGAATGATGAATGGGTAATACTGATAAAAATGTATCCTTTTCATCAAATAAAATCATCTGTGAGCAAAGTTCAACATCAGAAATAATATTTTTCTGGGTTAACATAACCCCTTTGGCTGTACCTGTAGTACCTGATGTATATAATATTGCCAGGATATCATTAGGCTTAACTTTATGTAAAAGAGGAAACTTATAACTCTTTCCCTTTTGTAAAAATTTACTAAAAGGCAAAACATGACGTTCTTCTTTTATGTCATCCATACATATAATTTTTTTTAAACTTTTAACTGCCCTGAATATTTCTTTTACATTATCAAGATAACGACTTGAAGTAAATATAAATTTTATCCTGGAGTGATTGGAGATAAACTCCAGTTCAGCAGTATTTAACTGAGCATCTAACGGTACTACAATACCACCTGCTTTTGTAATTCCTAAATAAGACATTCCCCATTCAGGTCTGTTTTCTCCATATACTCCTGCTCTCTCCCCTGGTAAAAAAAAACTTTTTCTTAAACCTCTTGCAATTAAATTAATATTATTCCAAAATTCTTCATAAGTAAATTTCAGGTACACTCCATTCCTTTTAATCTGCATAATAATCTTTTTAGAAAATCTCTTGCAACTGTTTTCAACCATCTCTAAAACAGTTTTATAACCTATTCGTTCTCTTTCAATGTAATCTTTTGCTTGTAACATATTTTTTCTCCAATTGGGGACGATGCGTGACATTGTGACATTTGGGTAAGGCCATAGTTAAATATATATTTTTTATTAATCATGTCAAGTATATAAATAACTTGACGTTTTTTTTAGAAATAATATATTATTTTATATATTTGATAAAGCGAGGGTAATATTATGAAAAAAATAATTACATTAATAATGATTCTATCTTTTTGTTTTCTACAGGATATTTATGCGAAATCAAATGTTATAGCAAAAGTAAAATTACTAAAAGGTAAAGTTTATTTTTCTCCAAAAAGTCCAAAAAAATTTAAAAAGCTTAAAATCAATCAAAAAATAAAAGAAGATACTATTATAAAAACATCTACAGGAGCTAGTGTTTCATTAATCCTGAAAGGAGGCTCCATTATTGAATTAAAGGGAAATTCCCGCATTACTTTAAACAAAAAATTATTAAATAAATCTTCTGCCAGTTTAACATCCGGAAGAGCAAAATTTAAAATTAAAAAAATTTTAAAACAAAGAGGTTCCTTCAATGTATTTACACCTACTGCTGTTGTAGGAGTCAGGGGAACGGAATATGAAATTGCCATTGCTGATGACGGCTCCTTACTGGCTAATGTTGATGAAGGTGTAATAGCAGTTAATAATGAAAAAGAAGAAGTAACTGTGAAAAAAAATCAAAGTATTGAGGCCCCGGTTGATGATCCTAAGTTGTTAAAAGAAGACAAAATAAAAGATACAGATGAATGGAATAATAATAAAAATAAGGAATTAAATGAAAACCCGGCAGAAAAAATGAATGCTGTTTCTGATAACCTGAAACAAACCCTGGATAATCAAAAAAAAGTCTTAAAAGATTTATCAGATATTAAACCAGATGATAAAGAAAAGGCAAGTGATAATGTTGATTCAGGGTTATTTAATCAATGTAAATCAGAAGGTTTATTTATTGCTGCCAGAAAAATAAAGAAAAAAAATCCTGCGAATTCAAGTATCCAGAATTCTTATAAAACAATAAAATCTATATATGATAAATTAGACAAATTAAACAAACTTCTTGATGAAAAGTTTGCTAAATTAGATGAAATTTATAATGCTAAATCAGAAGAATTAGATAAAAAATTTGATAATTTAAATAAAAATCTTGATAAAAAATTTAATGATTAAAAATATGATAATAAATAATAAATGAAAATTGATATTGAAATCATTAAACTAGATGAATGCCCTTCAGATATACATAACTGTATATGTAAAATGATATTTTTTAATAAACTGGATCACCAAAATTCTAATAACCTTGATATCATTCTGAATACCTTTATCCAGGGTGGTGTGAGGAAAATCTTATTAGATTTTAGTAATATTCAGTATATAGACAGCACAGGTATTGGATATATAATCCAGATTGCCAAAACCTTACGAAATTTAAAAGGGGAAGTAACCATAACAAAATGTTCATCTCACATTATCGAAATCTTCAAACTTGTACGATTAGAAAAATTTATTAAATTATTTAATTCAACTGAAGAAGGAATAAACTTCCTGAAATTTTCTTAAACTTATTTAGAAGTAATAAAACTGCTCTGACATCCCTTTCTAACTTTTACCATTTCAAGAACTTTTAAAGAAAGTGTTTTACTTGCAAATGGGCCTATTCGAACTCTGTAATAAATCACTCCGGAGACATTTGATTTAATAATATAAGTAGGATACTGTTCACTGGTAAGATAATTCTTGAAAATTTTAGCATTATTATACTTTTTGTAAGAAGCTACCTGTACAACATAAGGTTTTTTTGATGAAATCCTTTTATCACCAAAATCCATAATTCTACCCTGCAAAGAAGTGCTCTCATTATTTTTCCTTGTTTTTCTATAACTGGAAGGCTTTCTATAAGTTCTATCATTTTCAGGTGCTGGCTTCTTCTCTACATAATCATATTCAAAATAATTTTCTTCCTTTCTCTTATCTACAACTCTATTCGGTGAAATCAATTCATAAAACTGGTAATCCTCATCATCTTTATCTTTATCATCTAATTTACTTAAGATTTCATCCATCATTATTTTATTTTTTTGAGTAACCCCTTCAATATCAATTTTAGCCTTTTCCCGTCCAAGTAAAAATCCAATAAAAAAGCCGGATGATATAAGCAGTAATAGAATTGTAGTTAACCAAAAAATCCTACCTGCATCAAGATTTAATACATACATTTGATATGGTTTTCTTAAATTCCTCATATTTTTTTTACTCTAAATTAGATTTTCGACATTAAAAAAATATTCTAAAATTTTAATCACTCCTTCTTTTTTTTATCCTTAAGTAATTTAGTAAGATCATCCAATGGATGTGTTTTTGATTTTAAAGCTTCTATATTTTCCTGCTGAATGGATTCATAAACTTCTTTTCTGAATATTTTTACAGATTTTGGTGCTTTAATGCCCACTTTAACCTGTTCTCCCTGGACATCCAATATCATTACCTCAATATCATCATTTAAAATAATACTCTGATTTATCTTTCTTGCTAATACCAGCATTTACTCATCCTCATTTTTATTTATCTTTGGATCTTCCTTTTTAAGTTTTTCAGTCCCATCATCCAGAACAGGGCATTTAACAGTATATTCTTCCTTTAATGAAATAACTTGTTTTCCAAGCTTTTTATTTATATTAATAACAACAGGTCCCTGTAAGTTAGCTGTCATTTCAGAAGGGTCCGCAGGAATTGTAACAATAACAAAATCAAGTAATTCTTTTTCCTTATCTTTAATTTCAATATCATTATAATCATTCTCTAAAATTTTTAATTCATAATCAGATTTAAACTGCATGGGATGAATCATGATAAAAGCCAGCCCATGCTCATCACTTGACTGCAGCCATATAAATGGGCTTTCAGGATTTTCAAGAATATAAAACTTTTTATAATTATCAAATCCAAACAATCCATTAGGAAAAGTCAATTCCTGTGTTTCATCAACCTCTATTTCTCCAAATGGTTTTGTTTTTAATTTTTTCAATTTTCAAACCTCCGTATTAATTCAACTTTTACTTTATTATCTTAAAAAATCCATTAAAGTTGGTTTAATTATTCTTGCTGCTGTCGCAAGAGCACTTTTGTGTACATGCTCGAGCATTTGCAAATCCATAACAACCTGGGCAAAATCTATATTCTCTGTTTTTGCCAGAATATCAGTCATATCCACTTCATCCATATTCAGCCGTTTTAACACTGTATCAAAACGATGGCTCCTGGCTCCCAGCTCACCAAGAGATTTTAATATATTATCCAGACTATAACGAAGATAATTTAAATCTTCACTTCCAATGGATTTTATATTGTTTTTCCATAAATCATCACGCAATTTTATCATAACATCAAAAATACTCATACCAACACGCATGGCATTTTGTGAAGTTTCATTTGGTCTTTGATTAACATTATCCTTAATCCCGACCTGCACCAGAAAATCCCCACCTTCAATATCTTCCAGCCACAACTGGTGAGCAGTAATATTTTTTATAGCCAAACGGTTATTAATAAGTTCAGCCTCAACTGGCAGGTGAGCGTTATTTATCTTTTGAATTATTGTATTAATATTATCTCCATTTGCAATCTCTATCTCTTTGCCATCTATTCTTATCTTATAATTCTGGTTTGCAGCATAATTGCTGACATCCACACTGCCTGATACAGCTTCCCTTAAAGCCCAAAAAGCAATATTTCCAGATAAATTAACTTTAGCATATTCATTTTGTTCTATTTCCCTGTTCATTGCTCCAATATCACCGTTATAGTTAACCTTTGTAATAACCTCACGATCAGCAAACTCAGGTCTTGCCTTTTGTACTGTAAAAGCCTGTTTATCTATCTGAAAACCTGCAAAAACAGATTCACCTTTATATTTTGTATTTGCAATTTGAAGCATTTCCTTTAATAATTCATCTATTTCCACTGCTATATGTGCTCTGTCTTTCTTGGAATAAATTCCATTGGCTGCCTCAACTGTAAGTTCCTCCAGCCTGTGTAAAATATCTACTGAACTTCTTATAGCTCCTTCTGTAATATTTAATCTGGACTGACCTTCCTCTATATTTTTCATAAACTGTCGAATTTCTGTGATTCTGGTTCTATACAGCATAGAATGTGCTGCCGCTACAGGATTTTCATGAGGAAGCCTCACCTTTTTACCTGTTGCAATATTATTTTGTAATTCACCCATTTTCTTTTGATGTCTGTTTATGTTATAAACAGCATCTTTTTTCAGCATATTATGTGTTACTCGTATCATAAATTACCTCCCCAGTAATTTAAAATGTAATTTAAACTCCCATTCTATTTATAATGGTATCCAGCAATCTATCCATAACAGAGACTATTCTGGCAGAAGCATTATAACCATGCTGATACATAACCATATTAGCTATCTCTTCATCCAGATTAACACCGCTTATAGACTGCCTCAAGTTTAGCAAATTTTCACTGAGCTTTTCAGTTGTTTCAAACTCCAGTTTTGCCTGTTCTGTTAAAGCACCAACCTCAGATATTAAAGCAGTATAATAATCATCAAAAGTAGAATGCTCTCCTATCATAGCTTTTTTATATCTTAAACTTGCAATCTCCAGAGCAAGGCTGCCGTCACCAACACCTGACATGACATTAGAATCACCTGTGCCTTGAAAATCTGTTCCAGCTGCAGCAGAAATTTTTGTAACATCATTTTTTATATCTGCATCCAGGGAAATCCATGAAGCAATGTCATATAGTGGTGTAACTGAATAATTTTTCACTCCAACGCTAAGTTGTGCAGCAGCTCCTGTACTCTGCCAATCATAAGCACCAGCAGTACCGCTGGCATTTAATATCCCTGAATAATTAACTAAAAAATCACCACTGTCCTCTAAATGACGAATTAAAAAATGTTTATAGCGCAGGTCCTGTACTAATGGTGATTTTAAAGTTAGTCTGTTTCTATGATCAAGATACGAAACAACTTCAGCATCAGTCCTATTAATTTTATTAATAACATCTTCCACAGTATCTGTTGGAACATAGTTAACCTGTATAGGAGCCCCGCCAGGACGATTTGATGCAAAAGTAAGTGTCCCTGTAATACCTATTTTATCCTGTAAATTTAAAGAGCTGTTACCATTAATTTTAAATAAAGCAGTACTGTCAAGCTGACCATCCTTATTACTGTCATAATCACCATTTAACTGATCAGTAGCAGGAATATAGTGAAAAAAGTTACGGTCGGTAATTGAATCTAGTCCAAACCCATCACGATGGGTCTCATTGACAAGGTCAGCAAGGTTGGCTGTAAAATTATTCAAATAATCAATCTGGTTTTTTAAAATATGATCACGCAACTCAAATAATCCTTCCAGTTCTCCACCTTTAACATTTATTTTAAGATTACTTTCTTTCCAGAAAAGGTCTGTATAACCATTTTTCTGTGGATTAGGAACTAACTTAATCTCTTCATAATGTCCCCCCTGAATTAGATGTTCCCCTTTCCAGTAAACAATAAATTCATCTTCATCCGTTCTTATAACTTTAATTTCAAACATTTTTGAAAGATCTTCAACAAGCATATCCCTTCTGTCATACAGATCATTTGGGACATCCCCTAAATTTTCTGCTTTTGCTATTTCAACATTTAAATCCCTGATTGTTTTTGAAATATTATTTAATTTATTTACTCTTGCCCTAATAGTAAATTCAACATTATTCTGGATATCCTTTAACTGGGCAAATGTTCTGTTAATACCCTGTATTAAAGTCTCACTTCTCTCCCGCACAACTTTCCTGACAGACAATTCCGCAGGGTTATTGGCAAGTTCCTCCCATGAACCCCAGAATTGATCCAGTAAATTCCTTAAACTCATATCAGAAGGCTCATTATGGACAAGTTCCACCTGGTAAAGAAAATCATTTTTTGTATTCCAAAAACCCAGGGAATTATTTATATTCAAAATCCTGTCATCAATAAATACATTTCTGATACGCTCAATTCTTGCAGTCTGAACTCCCTGACCTAAATGACCTGCTCTTTCAGGTCTGCTTAAAGAAGGGTCATATAAAGGATGCTGTGTTTCCAGACGAACCCTCTGTCTTGAGTAGCCATCTGTTTCAGCATTAGTTACATTATGTCCTATAGTCTGAAGAGCTGTTTGATGGGCAATAACTCCTTTTTTGCCCAGCTCAATTCCCATAAAAGTTGAAGCCATAAAATCCTCCTTGAATTATGCCTGTTTATTTATCAGCCATGAATTATCATTATCTTTTGGCATGGACCCATCCTTATTATATGTAACAGAATCTAATTCCTGAATGGAATTAACTGCATAACTGAAAAATTTAATTGAATCCATTAATAATTTATTATTAATAACATTTATTTTCTTTAAATCCTTAATATTTCTAGTTAGTTCATCTTTCTTTTTTTTTCAGGTCTTCTTTATAATCTTCTTTATCGGTTGGTAAAATTTTTATTAAAGAAGTTAATACTTTATCTTCCTTATGATTATATTACTTAAATAAAGCATTTACAATATTCTCCCTTTCCTTTTCTAATTCAGCTACTTCATCAAGTATTTCTTCTTCATCAGTTGATAATTGTTTTAATTTTTCTACTTCCTGATTGATGATAACTTCATTTTTTAATTTTTCATACTTTAACAATTGTTTAAAATCACTTATCTCTTCATCCAGCACTTTAACTAATTTTTCCAATGCTTTTTTTTCCATAGTAAAACCTCCCACACTATTTTAATTATGGGCATTACTATTACAATCGTCAAAATAAAAAAATGATAAAGGGGATATTTCATTAAATATGTAGTTTACAAAGCAGAATGAATAGAAGCCTTATTCTATAAAAACTTAAAAAACGATTTTTTAATTTTTCACTTTTATATTCTTTTTAATTAATTTTAATTTTTCTATGTCTTCCTTATCACTAAGACGCCCTGTATTTTTCATTTTTATTAAGGTATCAATATCAATATAAGGAATTTTAATTCCTTCAACGTTAATTGTTAAAACTTTGTTTTTTATATTATCATAATCAATCTTTCCTGCTTGAGTAATAATATCAACTCGAGGCTGATCACCAACAATTGTGAATGGTTTTGATAAAATCTCTTCTGTTGAAATTTCTTCTATTATTCCCCATGTTAAATTTTTTAATGCTTTTCTTAATTTCTCAATGTTATCTCTGCTTTTTTTAACAAGAATATCTATGTCATATGTTGTTCGAAGATAACCATGTAATATAACAGCCCAACCCCCTACTATAATATAATGGATATTTTCTTTATTTAAAAGCTTGCAAACATTAAGAAAGTTATTTTTTTCCATATTATTTCCAAAATAAAGGATTTTTTTGTTTTTTTTTCCATTTACGATATTCAGCCCAATTCTTAAAACTTTTTACAAAGGGTTTCCATTGATACTCAGGATGAATTTTTAAATAAAAATTAAAAGTATCTTCTACCCATTTGATTCTCTCTTTTATGGATAATCTTAAATCAAAAATTCTATTCTTTATTTCTAATTCTTTATTATTCATCAACATATTCCTTTTAAAAAGATGGAAACATCATTATATAGTTAATCGATGTTCCCATGTAATAATTCAGATTTTCTAAAAAAGAATAATATAATATAAATTATGGTGTAATTTATTGTTCATGATGAAGGAATTAATTCTTTAGAATTTTATAAAAGACTTATAAAAGACTAAAGTCTTAACTCCTAAATTACAATTTTAGAAAATCTAAAATATTACGTTCACATAACTAATAAACTTTTTTAACTTCAATAAATAAACAGCATCTCATGATACTTTGGTAAAATCCAGAAAGAATCATCTGTTTCTGTTTCAAGGGTATCAGCAACTTCTCTTAAGGAATGGATAGCTGGTAGTACTTCATTGCAAAAAGCATCACCTTTTTTAACTTCATCAGTTAATATAACTGTTAAATTTAATTTTGTTTTTAAATTACCTATCTTATTATCAAGGTCAATAACAAGCTTTGAATAATCATTTAAAATATCAATCTGATGCAAAATGGTTTCAGGGTCAATTCCATTAACAGAATTTAATGAATTAACAGCATCTGATAAAACAGTCTGATATTTAATAGCTATGGGACGAATCATGGCTTTTGCTATAAATAAGGATGTTTCAGCCTCAATATTAATTGTCTTGGAATATTTTTCAAGCAAAATACTATATCTTGCTTTTATCTCTCTTTCATTTAAAATACCATACTTAGTAAAGACTTCTATATTCTTGGGTAATAAATAATCTTTCAAAGAATCAGGTGTTGTCTTTTTATTTGGCAAGTTTCTTCTGGCTGCTTCTTTTTCCCATGCTTCATCATAATTGTTTCCTTCAAATCTTATTGGCTTACTTTTTTTTATTGATGGAATAAGTACTTCCAGAACAGCCTTATTTAAATCCATTCCATTTTTTAAATTAACCTCAATCTTCCCGGTAAATTCATCCAGTATAGCTGCTACAATTGTATTAATAGTAAAATTAGCAGGAGAAACAGAATCAGCACTTCCAACAGCCCTGAACTCAAATTTATTTCCAGTAAAAGCAAAAGGAGATGTTCTATTCCTATCTGTATTATCTTTACTGATAAGAGGCAATTTACTTATATTAAGATCAATCAATTCCTTATCCGTGTAATCAGTTTTTTTATTACTCTCCAGGTCATCCAGTATCCTTGAAAGCTGATCTCCTAAAAAAACAGAAATGATTGCAGGGGGTGCTTCATTAGCTCCTAATCTATGGTCATTCCCGGCTGATGCAATGGAAGCACGCAGAAGATCAGAATATTTATAAACAGCTTCAAGTATAGCTATAAGGAATGTTAAAAACTGCAAATTTTCATGCGGTGTACTGCCAGGCTCAAGTAAATTATTTCCTTTAGAATCAGCTAATGACCAGTTATTATGTTTTCCCGAACCATTAATCCCTGAAAAAGGCTTCTCATGAAGGAGTAGTGCTAAATTATGCCTGTTGGCAAATTTTCGTAAAATCTCCATAATAAGCTGATTATGGTCTGTAGCTACATTACTGTCTTCAAATATAGAGGCAATTTCAAACTGAGCCGGGGCAACTTCATTATGCCTGGTTTTAACAGGGATCCCCAGTTTATATAATTCTGCTTCAACATCCTGCATAAAAAGTAAAATTCTTTCACGAATACTTCCAAAATAATGGTCCTCCATCTCCTGTCCCTTGGGAGGCTTGGCTCCAAACAATGTCCTGCCTGTGATTATTAAATCTGGTCTTTCATTAAAGTAAACCTTATCAATTAAAAAATATTCCTGTTCAGGACCAACTGTAGAATAAATTTTATCAATTTTTTCACTGGAAAAAAAGCTTAAAATTTTAAGAGCCTTTTCATTTAATTTTTCCATGGAACGAAGCAAAGGAGTTTTTTTATCAAGAGCTTCCCCGGTATAAGAAAGAAAAACAGATGGAACACATAGAGTTGCCCCATTATAAGTCTCAATTAAAAAAGCAGGTGAAGTCGGATCCCATGCCGTATAACCTCTTGCTTCAAAAGTAACCCTGAGTCCCCCACTGGGGAAGCTGGAAGCATCAGGTTCACCCTGGCTTAAATTTTTCCCGGAAAATTTATTAATTGGCAAACCCTTATTATCAAAATCAAAAAAACTATCATGTTTCTCAGCAGTAAGACCTGTTAAAGGCTGAAACCAGTGTGTAAAATGAGAAGCTCCCTTTTTAATAGCCCACTTTTTCATACCAGAGGCAACTTCGTCAGCTAACCTTGCATCAATTTTTCCGCCTTTTTTAATTATTTTTTTTAAATCCAAATAAACTTTACCTGATAAAAACTGCTTCATTGCTTTATCATTAAAACAATTTACACCAAAAAAATCAGTTATGGGTTTTCCTTTAATATCAGGGTCAATTGTTGATTTTAATTTTCTATTTCTTGTTATTTCAAGTATGGTACTTTTTCTACCAGTCATATAATAAAACCTCCATATATTATGACTTTAAGATTATAAAATACTTTTTAAATATCAAGTTATTTTTTAAATCTTAAACATCCCCCTTATTGTTTTTCTACTTGATTTTTAAACTTGTTTTAATAATTTCTAAAAAATAAAATGAAAAATAAAAATAATAATTATTTCTGGTTTGAAACAAATAAATTTGATAAAAAAAATTATCGTTCTTATTACTTTTATAATCCTGTTAAAATATTATCACTTACTGACCCAAAAAATTTAAAACAATTTTTTAAAGAGCTGGAAAAGCTATCTAAACAGTATTATTGCGCAGGATTTTTCAGTTATGAGATGGGTTATTTATTTGAAGATATATTTAATTATAATATTAAAAAACCCTTTCCTTATGCTAAATTTTATGCCTATGAAAAACTAGATATAATTAATCATAATAAAGATAAAAATAAATTTACTCATCCATTATCTGATTATGACAAGTCTGATTATAAATTAAAAAATCTAAAATTAAATATTTCAGAAAAGGAATATATTAAAAATATTCATAAATTAAAAAATTACATTTATAAAGGTGATATATATCAGGCAAATTATACATTAAAATACAAATTTCATTTTACAGGCACAGCAGAAAAATTATACCATGATTTAAAAACCCAACAAAATGCAGCATATAATGTTTTTGCTAAAATGGATGATTTCTATATTCTCTCATTATCTCCTGAACTCTTTTTTTATAAAAACAAACAGCACATTATGGTTAAACCCATGAAAGGAACTATGAAAAGAGGACATACTATTGAAGAAGACAACCAACACGAAAAGTGGCTGCAAAATGATGAAAAAAACAAAAGTGAAAACATCATGATTGTTGACCTTTTAAGAAATGACCTTGGAAAAATATCAGAGTACGGTTCTGTTAAAGTTACAAAATTACTGGAAAGTGAAAAGTATAATACCCTTTTTCAGATGACATCAACAATTAAAAGTAAATTAAGAAAAAACACTTCTTTATATGAATTAATAAAAAGTATATTTCCTTCAGGTTCTGTCACAGGATCGCCTAAAATCAGGAGCATGGAAATTATCAGGGAACTTGAAAAAGAAAAAAGAAAAATATATACAGGAGCTTTAGGTTTCTTCCAGCCAGATGGAACAGCAAAATTTAATGTACCAATCAGAACTATTCTGATTAATAAAAATAAAGGGGAAATGGGTATTGGAAGCGGAATTGTTTTTGATTCTAAAGCTTGTGAGGAATTTTTAGAATGCAAATTAAAAGCTTCTTTTTTAATAAAAAAACCTGTTCCTTCCTTTACTTTTCAACTAATAGAAACATTTCTTTTTGATAAGCATTATAAATATCCGGGGCTTCATCTTAAGCGATTAAAAGAATCAGCCCGATATTTTAATTTTAAATATAACAGAAAAAAAATTATTACTAAGCTTGAAAAAATGAAAAAACAATTAAAAAATGATAAATATAAAATCCGATTACTTCTTGATAAATCAGGTAAAATTACAACAGAACATATAAAATTGGAACATCAAAACAAGGATTATAAAATAACAATATCCAGCTACCGAACCAACAGTAATGATATATTTTATTTTCATAAAACAACAAATAGGAGTTTGTATGAAAATGAGTTTAAAAATGCCAGGGCAAAAGGATACTTTGATATTGTATTTTTAAATGAAAAAAAACAAATAACAGAAGGGGCAATATCAAACATATACATTAAAAAAAATGACCGCTTTTTTACGCCGCCTGTTCAATGCGGACTTTTAAATGGAGTAATACGGCATGTAAAAATAAAAACCCTGAATAATATTGAAGAAAAAATTATTACTTTAAAAGATATATATAATGCAGATTCCATTTATATTTCAAATTCCATCATTGGCTTCCAAAAAGCAAGTTTATATAAGGGGTCACAAAAGAATGGGGACGGTTCTGATTCTTTTTATTAAAAATGATCCATTTTTTATCACTAAATTCTAAAAAGAATCAGAACCGTCCCCATTCTTTCGCCAATTCTTTCCCGACCTTAATTAAATTCCAAAATTAAGACCTGCATAAACTGTAACCATTTTAATTGTGTTTTCATTTTCTGTAATTTTAAGTGTAGCAGGATCTACTTCTTTCTCTTTATCAAAAACAAGATGATACAATGCACCAATCTCAAGCCCAATAGGACCCATTCCCATTTTATAACCACCACCAAGTGTTACACCTAAACGAGCATTACTTTTAACATCTTTTTTAGTAGAAGAAATAAGTGTATTTATCTCTTCTTCCGTTGAATATTTCAAATGAGCACCTATTCCACCTAACACAAATATTCCAGCAAATTCTAACTGGCCATAAGCAATAACCGGAACATCAAAAGTATGGTGTTTCTCCTTTATATAAGAAGAAAATTTGGTTTCATAACTATACATACTCAAATATCCGCCTATTACTCCAAAAGATATGATAGGCAGGTCAATTAACCCTAATTTAGCACCAAAAGCCACGCCATTTTTAGTAGTATTATCATCAACATCTTCTAAATATAAGTTATAACCGCCCCATACTCCAAGGCTAAATGAATGAGCCTGTACTGTTAGAAACATAATAAAAATAATAGTAAGTATTAATATTTTTTTCATTTTTTCCTCCATACAAATTAGTTTATAAGTTTAAAATCATAAAAAATATAGCATATAAAATTTTCAAGTCAAATATAAAAATTATTCTTAATCCATTATGGATTTATACTTGTTTCATTCATTATCATGGGAGGCATTCTATCTGTCTGGCAATAAATTGCTTAGTACTCATCCAGATGACTGAATTCAGCATTCTCAATCCATACATCCGGTTTTCTAACAAATTCAATTATATTTTCCAGAAGCAAATAATGTTTTCTCTCTTCTCTTGCAATTTTAAATAATATGTCTTTCTGCTTTTCATCCTTAACTTCTTCTGATTTTTCCATATAAAAATCTTCACTCTTTTTTTCTAATTCCTGTGCTTTTTCATACATTTCAATCTGAGAAATGTTTGGATCAAAATCTTCAATACTTTGCTTCATATATGCAAATACATTTTTTGCATCAGATAATATCTCTGTATCTGTAAAAGCATAATTCTCTGATTCTTTCATGCTTTTAAAAATGTTATAATGTTTTACCTCATCGTCAGCAAGCATATTTAATATTTTACTCAGCCCTTCATTTTTACATTTTTTAGCAATCTCCCGATAATAAGCTTCACCATCTTTTTCTAATTGCATGGCAGAATCAAAAATATCCATTTTATATACTCCTTAAATAAAATTTTGTTTTAATTTAACAAATAAAAAACTAATTTCAAATATATTATAAAAAAAAACTCTGTATATAAAAAAAAGTACTTGACATTATAATTTAATATGCTATATCCTTTATTAATATAAAATAGGATAAATAATCTATTTTATAACAGGAGGTTAAAATGCCAGACAATAAAAAAAATCTATATCTATTTGAAGCAACTGAATTAAGAAATGTATATGATCGCCATATTAAACTATTACAAAGATTATTTGAGGATTCTGAAAGAAGGGGAACTAGATTTTTTTCTTCTGATGATGATGAAAAAGGAAATAAAAAACCTGTTGCTGAATTCAAACAGAAAGAAACTGAACAAAAAACAAAAAAGTTACAGACTAAAAGATTAAAATTAAACCAGGAAATCCAAATTGCAAATTTTAAATCAAAAATTAATTTTCAGGGCAATCAAATCAGTATAGCTGAAGCTTTAGAAATCAGAAAAACTTTATTAATAGATATAGAAACCATTTCAGAAAGAGTATATAATTCAGCATATAAAAATATTATTTATAAAGAAAAAAGGGATATAATAAATGAGCCTAAACACTCTTTTAAAACATCATATAATGAATTTCAAAACATTGCTAAAGACTTAAGAAACATTATTAACCAAATACATATAGCTAATCATAAAACAGTTGTAAATTTTAAAGATGAATAAAATAAATGAGACAGGGGGGTAAGTGCAAAACTGCTGTAAAGCAGGTTAGCCCGAAACTCAATTGCGTAAATTGAGAGTGGTAATGCTATTTATCCACTATAAAGAAAAATAGCATGGGTCTGCTAAACCCGATCCTAATTACGATTTACATTTTAACAATTTATTCTTTACAAATTTACTCCTTACATTTTACTTAATGACCCCGCGTCTCTTTATCATATTAGTTGAATTAAATATTTATTAAAAAAATATGTGGAGAATGGTTAATGCAGGCACATGGCACCCGGTATATTTTACCTCATGAACCTTTAGTAGTATTTGATTTAATGAAAAAATCACATCGTATCACATTTGCAGAATTAAAAGAAAGATTAAAAAATCATATAGTTTATTTTGTATATAATAGATATAAAAAAAGCATGCTTAACATATCAGAATGCCTTTCATCATATAATGAATCGAGGTATTAATATGTCCCCTTTATTCTTTATTTATAATTGATAAAAATAGTTGTTTATTGATAAATATATTATTATATTCATTATCTAATGTTACATCAGGCAAAAAAAATATTAAAATCTGTTTTCGGGTATGATGCTTTTTATCCTATTCAGGAAAAAATTATTTCTGCGGTATTAAATAAGAATGACACCTTAGTTATTATGCCTACTGGTGGTGGAAAATCAATATGTTATCAAATTCCTGCTTTACTTCATACTGGTCTAACAATTGTAATATCTCCTTTAATCTCTTTAATGAAAAATCAGGTTGAAGAATTAAAAGAACTTGGAGTAAAAGCAGAGCTGTTAAATAGCTCTCTCTCATATGCTGAATACTTAGATAATAAAAGAAAAGTTATAACTAATCAGATAAAATTACTTTATATAGCACCGGAAACATTAATGAAGCCTGATATTTTACAGATGTTATCATCAGTTCAGGTAAATTATCTTGCTATTGATGAAGCTCATTGTATTTCTGCATGGGGGCATGACTTTCGTCCAGAATATAGACAATTAGCAAAAATTCGGAAATATTTGCCTAACACAACATGTATTGCTCTTACTGCAACAGCAACAAAAAAAATAAGAGAAGATATTCAAAAGAATCTTAATTTTTCTAATTCCAAAGAGTTTATTGCAAGCTTTAACCGAAAAAATTTGTTCCTGCAGGTAATTCCTAAAAGAGACCCTTTTAATCAAACAATTAATTTTTTAAAAAAATATTCTAATCAATCCGGTATTATTTATTGTTTTACCAGAAAGCAGGTTGAAATCTTAAGTGAAAGTTTAGATAAATCCGGATATTCTGTAAGACCTTATCATGCCGGACTAACAAATAAAGAACGAACAAAAAACCAGGAATTATTTATTAATGATGATATACAGATTATTGTTGCAACCATTGCCTTTGGTATGGGAATTAACAAACCAAATGTTCGTTTTGTTATTCATTATGATTTGCCTAAAAATATTGAATCATATTATCAGGAGATTGGCAGAGCTGGCAGGGATGGACTACCGGCTTCCTGTCTTCTTTTATATAATTTTGGTGATATTAATAAAATTCGATATATAATTGACCAAAAAACAGATAAATTACAAAAACAAATTGCTGCTGTGCATCTTAAGGAAATGATAAAATATGCGGAATCAAGTAAATGTCGACGAGACATATTAATGACTTATTTTGAGGAAAGGTATATAACAGATAACTGCACTATGTGTGATAACTGTAATCCTGTAATAGAAAAAAATCAAATTGATATCAGTAAACAGGCAAAATTATTTTTTGAATGTATGCGAATAACAAACCAGTATTTTGGAGCAGACCATATAATTAATATTTTAAGAGGGTCTAATTCTAAGAAAATTAAGAAATTTGAGCATCATTTATTACCAATATACGGGAAAGGAGTCAACCATACTAAAGAGGAATGGATACAATTAAAGGACCAATTTATTAAAAAAGGATTTATCAGAAAAGATATAGATTTTTTTGGTGTGTTAAAACTAACAAAAACATCTTTTGAAGTATTAAAAGATAATCTTTCTGTAAAAGGAGTTTTAGAAAAGTCTGAAGAACCCATAAAGCAAAAAGATGTATCTCTTAATGATTATGACAAAATACTTTTTGAACTCCTTAGAAAAAAAAGAAAGGAATTAGCTGATAAAGAAAATGTACCGCCATATATTATTTTTTCCGATAAGACTCTTATCGAAATAGCAAAATATTACCCTCAATCAAAAACAAGCCTTGTAAATATTTTTGGGTTTGGAGAAAATAAGTTAGAGAAATATGGGGAGCTCTTTTTAGAGATTATAATATTTTACTGTAAAAAAAACAATTTTTTAGATAAAACAGGAAATAAAATAAAATTAAATCAATTCAATCAAAAATTTTCAACTTTATCTAAACCTAAGCCACGTTATGAAACTGTTGGTGAAATGTATAATAATGGGGATACTATTGAGAAGCTTACATCTGATTTTAATGTAAAACAGAATACAATAACTGACAATTTATATAAATATGTAAAAGAAGGTAATAAAATTAGATTAAACGGTCTGTTTTCTCTTATTAAGGTACCAACTTCTAAACATGATGCAATCAATAAAACATTTGAAACCATAGGAACAGAGTACTTAAAACCTGTTTTTGAGTCGCTTAATGGTACCATTAGTTATGATGATTTAAAAATTTTCAGGTTATATTATTTAAATAAAAATACTTGCTAAAAATTATAATTTTCATTACAGATATACACACATATTGTAAAAAAAAATTTAATCAAGGTGTATAATGCAACACACCCATCAGCAAAGAAAAAAGAGATTGTGAGATTTGAAGGTAGGGATAGATTTCTCAGGTTAAAGAAAAAGGCATTAAAATTGACGAATTAAAAATATATGTTAGATTAAAAATAATAAAAAGGACTTTAATATGGTAAAAAGAATTATAAAAATCAAAAGAAAAATAATGCCTATTTTAAATCGATATGGAGTAAGAAAGGCTGGAATATTTGGGTCTGTTGTTAGAGGGGAAACTAAAAAAAATAGTGATATTGATATATTAGTAGAAATTAAAAAGGACATTAGTCTGCTTGATTTTATAGGGATGAAACAGGAGATAGCGGATATTCTAAAACTTAAAGTTGATTTAGTAGAATATACTACAATTAAACCACTTTTAAAAGATAGAATATTAAAAGAAGAAGTAAGGATATTATGAAACGAGATATAGCTGTTTATATTGATGATATTCTGGAAAGTATAAAAAAAAATAGAAGAATACAAGAAAGGATTAAAAAAATTTGATTTTAATGGTAATATACAAATTCAGGATGCAATATTAAGACGATTAGAAATAATAGGGAAAGCAACAAAACAGAAACAATAAAATTTTTAAAAAAATAATTGAAAAAAGATATTAAATAAGGCATATTATAAACAAGTCATAATGACCATGTTTAAATGGAGGCGTAATATGGCTATAAAAATTTCAGTAGCAGAAGTTAAAAGTCATCTTTCTGAAATTGTGTCTAAAGTAGCATATACTCATAAGAGGGTTATTATCACAAAAAGAGATAAACCCATAGCTGCACTTATTGATTTAAAAGACTTAAATCAGTTAAATAACATAGAAGAAAGAGATGGACTACTGGCTGTTGCTGGAAAGTGGAAAAATTTTGACAAGATTTCTAATCATATTGAAAAAGCATATAAATCTAGAGGAAAAGATAAAAGCCGTCATGTTTCTCTTTGATACAGATACTATCACAAATATTTTTAAGAAGAAGCCTTCTGAAAAGCTATTGCAAAAATTAAAGAAGGTAAAAAAAAACGAACAATTTATTTCTACTATCACAGTTGGTGAAATAGTATATGGGGCATTAAAAAATGATAATTCAGATTTTCTAAATTTTTACCGCAAAGACGCAGAGAACGCAAAGAAATTAAAATTAACTATTAAAAAAAATAAAAATAATTTTTCTAGGCCTTAACTTAGCGTTCTCTTAAGTCTCTGCGGTTATATTATTTCAGAAAATTTAAAATATTACGAATATTATCAATAAATAATAATAAGAATAATGAACAGGATAAAATTTTATTATCTCTGGCAAATTTTGCTGTTGATATGTATAATTTTAAAAAAGAAAGAGATTCTTTTTGTAGTACAAGAAAAATTTATTCAATAAGAATATTAGGAAATATTCTATGCTATTATGATTATCCTGATGGATTTAAATTAATAATAGATACTTTAAATAAAAAGAATGGAAAAGTGTTATCTGAGTGTTTTGACACTCTTAAAATTTATTATACTAATCGTAATATCAAACCAAGCAAAAAAATTGTAAACAAATTATATGAAATTGTTGAGAAGACAAAAATGAAAAGTATAGCAGTAGGAGCTTTAGATGTTTTGGTGAGTACCTCGATAATTAGTGAGTTAGAAGCTTTAACTATAATAGATGATTGGAAATCAAAAAACTATAAATATGGTTATTTTTAAATTAACAATAAATCTAATATAGGCATAATAATTATGGTTAATTTATTATTTTTCCTGTTGTAAGTGATTTTTCAGTTGTTGTTCTTTCATCTTTTGTTTTTTTATTTTATGTTCATCTTTTCTTCTATTATATTCTTTTGCTGCCTGTTCTATTGATTGTATTGTATCTGGTTGTTCTTTTTTAAATCGTTTATAATAGATTTTTTCAATAAATTGTGGTAAAGGTAATTTCCATGGTTCTTGTTTATGATTGGCTAATTTACCAAACTTTTTAGGATTCAAACCTAATTCTCTGGCCATTTGTATATGTGAATGAGATAAATGATGTTTCTTTCGGGCATCAATCCATATTTGATATTTTTGAGATATTTTTTTCTTTTTTGCCATAAATTATTATTACTTATACTACATTCAAATTTAATTTCCATTTTTTTATTAATTTATTTTCTGTTTCTAACTTGAATTCATTCCTCAAACACCAAAAAGGCAGGGATTTATTTTTAAACAGGAAAATACAAATATATGTGATATCAAATGTCCAGAGTGCATTTAACTTATCTTTGTAAAATCCTATTTTACCAAATCCGGAATCACTGGTGATGAGCTTGCAGGCCAGATAATTTTTGCAGAATCCACAGTGATATTATTTTCTGTTACAGTAACACCGGCAGGCAGCATATCATCAATTGTAATCATAGGATATGGTGTATTTGTTAGATATTCAACATAATTAGTATTTCCTTCAACTGCATTTGCTTCCCAGTGATATGATACTTGCGGCCATGATGCACATATATTTGCAAGTGAATTGGTTATTTTATTTGATAGTGATGTATATAATTCAAGCTGTTCTGTTGCAACTGCAGTAAAAGTGAATTCATAACCATTATTGGTATAATGTGCTTGTCCGCCATTTGTATAAACTACTCTTGTTGCATAAGCAGGCGAAGAATCATTGGTATATATCTGCAGAAAAACTGCATTTGTGACAATTCCAGCCAATCCTGGTTTATCATCTTCTGCATCAGAATATGTGATTTGAAATATAAATGTATCAGAAGACTTTCCTTTTACATTAAGCCCATCAACTTTTGGTGCGGTTACATTCGGCGATGTTAAAGTAGGCAAAGCATTTAATGTTGAATTGCTGTACCATGCAGAATTTGTTACATTATATAAATTATCATAAGCATATAATCTTACATAATATAAAGTACCGCTAAGCAATGGATATAAAGTTATATTAGTAGCAATACCATCATTTGTATATACTGAAAAAGAGTAACTTTTCTTATCGACATCAATGCCAATATAAACATCATAATCTTTTATCATGCTTTTCATCCGTATAGTGTATTTATTGTTAATATACACTTTTGAAAAAGCATGACACTTTAACATATCATCTAAAGGCCCGATATTATGAAAACAAAAAACAATTGAAAAAGGAAGGCGGTTTACCAAATCCATATCTTAATAATATATCAATAAATAAAGTATTTTGTTTAATAT